>JBGCEU010000007.1:0-3247 GCA_045106535.1 Akkermansiaceae bacterium
TGCCAGAGTTCATCTGCCCATGTGCCGACGCCCTCCCAAGAACCGCTGTCACGCGCTGGTTCGGGTGTGATTTCATGGATGAAAAATTCTGCGCGCTCTGCTGTTAGGGAATTCGCTCTGTTTCCAATCAGCGGCTTGGCGTTGATCATGAATAGATTCGGTAGCCAGGAAATAACGATCAATCCCGCCAATGCAATGGCAACTATGCGAGGTAGTTTCCATCGTGGAGCCGACTTTTTAAGCGTGTGTATAGCCACATTTTTCGAAAGGGAATCAAGCTCGGGAAGCGGCTGCTTACGGTTAGGTATTGTATGGAGCCTGTGCCGGACTTTTGCGCCGATGATATCGACGCTGATGATCACAGCCAAGAGTAGGTAAAGCTCTGTCCAGACTTCGCGATAGTAGATGTTTTCAAAGGATCTGTGAATAGACATGCCGATGGTTTCGATGCCGATGAAACCCAGCACCGCAGAGGAGCGTAGCGCGCACTCGAACCGGTAAAGCGAGTAAGTTGCGATGTCGGGCAGCGACTGGGGCAGTAGCGATGACAGAAAGGACTGAACACTTCCTGCGCCGGATGCTACCAGCTGATCGCGTGCTTGCGGCAGCTGTTCATCAATGATTTCCGAGAATACTTTTCCAAGGGTGCCGGCGAAGGGTAGTGCCAGCGCGACACACGCGCTCAGCGGCTCATCCCCGAGCGCGATGAGGAAAATGATTGCCCAGATCAGCTCATGGATCGACCGCATGAAGGTCATGCCCATACGGATCAGGATATTGATTGGGAGCATGATGAGCTTGACCCATTTCCCGCCAGCACCTTTTGGCCACCATGCCGTAGAGGCTAGGAACCCGAGTAGTAAACCCGCGGGCACAGCGATACTCATGGCGACGAGTGCATAGCGAAGCGTCGCGCCGAGCTGCCCGATCAGCCGTAGCCAAAACGGAGTGGCATCCGGCGGTAGGTTCGGGTTTTGATCGAAGAGTGTGGGCTGGAAAGCCGCAGTGAGAAATGGCTTCAGTGTTAGCTCCCAGTAGTCACCAAATCCACCCTGGGCGAAGCGAGATTCCGCGTATGGAAACGGGCCGATGCGATAGGCGCTCATAGCCAAGCCTGCCAGCAGGGCGAAGACTGCGATTTTCCGCCAGCTGAATGTGGGTGCGAATCCGCTTTTCATAACATGACCCTAATCGGTGAGCTTGTAGAGCGCGTCGCACTCCGCGTCGCTGATTGCATCGGGAGCCTTGTCGAATGCCACCTTGCCCTGACGCAGCCCAACGAGACGGGGGAAGAACTCGCGAGCAAGTTCCAAGTTGTGTAACGAGACTATCAGAGTAAGTCCCTCCTCCGCAGACAAGGAGGTGAGTAACTTGATCATATCACGCGCCCTTGCGGGATCGATGGCGGACACAGGTTCGTCGGCGAGAATCAGCACGGGCTCCTGATAGAGGGCGCGAGCTACGGCAACGCGTTGCTGCTGCCCGCCTGATAGGCTGTCAGTGCGATCATACATTTTTTCACCGATACCGGTGCGTTGTAGAATTTCATAGGCGCGTTTTTTCTGCACATGAGGCACATAAAAAAGCTGCGTCAGCGTTTCGAAAATCGATTGTTTTCCCAGCTGTCCGTTCAAGACATTACGAACAACGGTTACGTTTGGCACGAGTCCGAGGTGTTGAGGGATCATCGCGATGCTTGTCCTTAAGCGCTTGATCTCACTCGAGCTTAACTTTCTGGGATCTGTGCCGAGTAGAGAGAGTTCTCCCTCACTAAGCTCCAGCTGGGTGCCGAGCACGCGCAGTAGAGTTGTTTTCCCGCAGCCTGAAGGACCAATTAGAGCGAGCTGTTCGCCTTTTTCAATCCCCAGAGAAATGTCTGACAGGGCTCGCGTCGCACCGTAGTGATGGCTGGCAGATTTAAGTGAGATGGACATAGCACGTTTCGATTAAACGAAAAAGCGGGTTGGCGCATATAACACTGCACCAACCCGCAATCAATAGATATGAGTTTACTTGATGCCCATTGTCTTCATGACATCGGCGATACCTTGGAACGTATCGTTATCGACCTCAACGAACTTCTTGCGGTTGAAGGCCTTCAGCACTGCTGGATCATCACATTCTAGGAATGCTTTGCGCAGCTTATCGGTGAAGCCCTCGCCGAATTTTTCATCGAGTTTGCCGGATGCTGTTAGGTTGTAGTCAGCATAGGTAGGAGTCTCCCACACGACATGACATTTCTCCGGATCCACTTTGCCTTCTTTGACAAGCTTGTCGAATGTCTTGAAGTTCAGTGCACCAGCCTGATAGGTGCCGTCCTGAACTTGCATGGCAGTTTTGTCATGCGCACCAGAGTAGCCGATTTTCTTGAAATACTCGTCTGGCTTGGTGTCGGTATTTTTCATCACGAAGTGCGTCGGCATGATGCAGCCAGAGGTGGAGGTGTTGCTACCAAAGGTAAATGTTAGCCCCTTGAGTCCCTCGGGAAATTCTTCGCCACGCTTGAGTCCGGTCGATGCGTTGGCGATGAAGTAGGATTTAAACTCTAAATCTGCCTCGCCTGAGACAAGTGCCCGTGAGCCGTCGATGGCATTTTGCGCTTGGACGCCACTGACCCCACCAAACCATGCCATATCGATATCGCCGGTTTTGAATTTGGTCACTGATGACGCATAGTCTGCGGAGGGAACAAACTCGACTTTGATGCCAAGTTCTTCAGAGAGCCATTTTGCAACGGGTGCGAATCGCTCCTCCTGCGCGGTTGTTTCTTTATCTGGGATAGCAGAGAAGCGTAGGACTTGCTCTGTTTCTTCCTTCTTTC
Organism: Akkermansiaceae bacterium; assembly: GCA_045106535.1. Classification (GTDB taxonomy): domain Bacteria; phylum Verrucomicrobiota; class Verrucomicrobiia; order Verrucomicrobiales; family Akkermansiaceae; genus Oceaniferula. Next base: position 2,822 of record JBGCEU010000007.1, read on the forward strand.
CGCAACTGCTCATAGCAACTGCGCCAGCAATGATGGATGCCAGACCGACACCTCTTAGAATACGTTTTCGTTTCATTTTTTTGTGGTTGTAATAACCACCCCTAAAGCGCACGGGCATGGGGGGGCTGTCTAGAAAAAACGTGTGACTATGCACATGTTTCTCTTCTATGGCATGGGAGTGCTAAACCTGCAAATTATTGCACCAGAGTGAATCATTTTATTTTCCTGATCATCTAATTATTCCAAGGTATGTGAATAATGGCACTCTCCTAAATACTGATCTTAAGCGTGTTGAGAGAGGAGCTGAAAAAACTTTGGAAAAAGATGCCGAAAGGTATTGACTGTGGGATTAAAATGAGTAGTTTCCTGCCCGCCGCTCCACCGGAGGGCACGCGAGAGACGCAAGGGTCGATCGGGGACACCATG
>JBGCEU010000070.1:0-20660 GCA_045106535.1 Akkermansiaceae bacterium
GTCAGGCTCCTTATTAATCGACAAGTGAACGCACTTACGGTCGGCCTTGATTGCAGCAAATTTAGCGATCAGGCGGTTCATCTCGTCGGTCGACTTGATTTGAAATCCGTAGTGATTCACGTCATTTGGCCACTCAGAAAACCAGGGGTTCAATCCCCAAGTTCGCGACGGATCGTTTACTAGTGCGCCGACTCCCTTAGGCCAACTATCAGAAACAAATGCAGGTTTACCTTTCGTAGCAACAACAGAGGTTGAACTGATTGCAGAGGCGTGCTCGCTGACAAAGAGAATGAGGGTGGGAAATGTTACCAGTAAAAGGATTCGGGATAAGCTGGGAAGATTTAATAGATTTTGCATATTAGGTAAGACACGGATGTCATAAGGTTCTTAGTTTTTTTTCGCAGTACGCCTGAGGGTGCTACCAGTAGGACTGGGACGAAGCGTGCAAGGGTGCTTAGCGATTAGCGCGAAAAAAACCGTTCAATGGTTAGCTACTTTGACTTATTCGTCCTTGGCGATGATCTTTTGCACGTAAGCATACACGCTGTCTTTTTTTATGATATGCTTGCCGTTATCGTAAAAGTTGTTGTCATCCAAAGCAAACTTGCCATCTGCATGGGCTTGTTTGACAAGCGATTCAAACACATCCATTGCGGCCGGTTCAGCATTCATTTTCGCCATTGTATGCCACATCTTCAGGGTAGAAAACCGGACAGTGGGCACTTTCTTCGATAACGATAGTAAAAATTGTTGATCGGGGCCATCGGCCTTTTTCAGACCTTTGTGAATGAGGCTATTAAAGGCATCGGCTCTGATTTTTTTGTCTGCAATTTTCTCTACCAGATTCACCGCTGCTTCTGCGTCATTACGCGCCATCAAATTGCTAGACATAGTCTGGAGAATGCTATCACGCGTCTGCCCTCCGGGTATTTTTTCAGCCCATTGAGCCACCTTGTCTACGCCTTCTTTTTTGACCCAAATATTGATAAACTGAGGCATTACTGTAGTTTCGACGGTCACTCTCAGAGGCCGGCTCAGCCCCTTCATGGGCTCGTTCATTCTCGCTCCTATTTCACGGAGCTTTATTTTTGAAAGCTCCGCCATTTCTAACATTAATGGTCTGGCGCTTTTTTTCAATTCTTCGGCTAAATCAATTTCGCCTTTCTCAACTAACTCTTTATACTTTGTTTCCAAGCGCTGCAGCTCTTTTGTCTTCTCAGCCATTTCCTCTGTGATTACCTTAGCACGTAATTTTTTTTCTTCGTCTTTGTTGTCTTCAATCCTCATCCTTTTCATGACAAGGTTAGCTGTCGCAGTGTAATCGCCGGTGACATCGCTGTAGTTTTTCAATATCTTTGATGCAGGATGATATGTTCCAGAATATGAAATCATGCCACTAACGAGCCACGATTCCCAGTAATTCGTAGGATCCACTTTCGGATTCTTCTGATGCCATACCGGAAGAATCCCATCAAGTAAGTATGATTTGTTATTAACGTCGTCAATTTTCAAGGCCCATGCAAGAGCTGCATTAGGATCTTTGACAGCCCATTTTTGAGCAAAGGTAGTGAGTGTAGATACGGCGCTCATTCCTTTGTAAAATGAAGCCAGCAAGAATTTTGTTGCTCGCTCGGGATTTGTATCCGCATATTTTTCCACTAGGCTCTCAAATCTCCCATAAGCTTTAGAACCTGCTCTTTGTAATTCTGCTAATCCTTTGGGTTCTTCAAAAAACGTCCCATGCTTCTTATCGTAGGCGTATGCTTTCTCCATCGCCTTGTGATACTCGTCTCTTGCCTCAAGGAGCTCACGGGGGATTCCTTGATCAGCAGGATTCACATTGGCGCGTTTCGGCCGATCGCGTTGAGCAGGGCGCTTGCCATCCTTATTTTTTGATGAATGAGCTGAATCGGTGATTTGATTACCGTCAGCAGATTCCTTATTTTTATGGTGATTAACGGCGATGACAGCACTCGTTCCGAGGATGCTAACGGCAGTGGCGACAAGTATAACAGTTTTTTGCGTTTTCATAAGAATGTATAATTGGGTGAGGTTAAATAAGGAATGATTCATGCTGCCCGCCTGACTCACAAGGCTCAGCACGGAAGCAGACGCAGATACTCCGCTGGTGAAGGACTTTCCCGTCAAAACGGCGGCAAGGCTCGCGGGTAATGTGGCCGCTTCTAATTTCGTTGTTAAAAGCGCGGACAAGGCAGCCACACTGGTGATCCCCAACCCTTTTCGGTTCAAATGACGCCGAAGGGTCTCCCTAGCGCGTGCCAATCGGTTCCTTAGGGTGCTGGGGTTAAGAGATAATGTATCAGAAATTTCGTTCAGCGAGGCTCCCTGAAGGTGAAAAAGAATAAAGGGCTGGCGGTAGCGATCGGGCAATTTTTGCACGGCTTCATCCAGATGTTCGCGAAAATTGGAAACAGTTTTGGATTCTTGAACTGTCAGATCAAATTCATTCATGGATTCTTGCTCTTTGAGTGAGCGCACTTTTCTGGATTTGTGCATGTTCAGTGAAAAACGGTAAGCGACGGTATGCAACCAGCTGGCAATATATGGCCTTCCAGCGAGTTTCCCCGCATGCTTTGCCAGTTGCAGGAAAACAGCCTGAGTGACTTCCTCGGCATCGTGATGATTGGACAAAACCCTATTCGATACGGAAAAAACGACGGCTCCATATCTTCCCACCAAAGTCGTAAAGGCCTTGTTACTTTGCGTGTCCGCAAACTCAACGAGCAGTTCAACGTCCGATTTCTGATTTTTCGCACTCATTTCTACACTATATCACAATTCAAATACCCAAAATGTCTCAAAAATTTATTCCCATTGGGTCCAACACCCCGAAACTTGCTTCGGCTTTAAAACGATGTGAAATTCTGGGGGTTGGAGAATGGTGTGTATTGTGTATCCGGTTGGGAAGTATGGAAGTGAAAAAGTAATAGCTGCCTATGTGACGAATCAAGGAGGGGAAGCAAATGATAAACAGCTTCACAAAGGACAGGCTGGATCTCGGGTTCTTCTGAATGCCTTGGGGCTTGCCCCGGGGTTCTTTACTTCCCCATGACAGCCCCTCCGAGCACCTCGGAGTCACCCCAAGAACGGCCCTCAGCGTATGTCATGCCTTGCTCGAGAACGGCTTTATCCCCTCCCACGGAGAAAAAAGAACAGCCGCTACGAGCTGACATGTTCTCGCCAGGCAGTAACCAGAGGTTGCGCCTGTCGGCACCGGGAGGCCAGCCGCCTGATACCATGACTGGATAAGCCCCGGCGCTTTGCGGCAGGACGCCTTAGCTTCAATGCAAGGCTGAGCGATAAGTGATTGAACTGGGAACAACTCTGGACACAGACTGAAGCCTTGGTGGTGTTGGAAGACTGGCGCTGGCAATACAACCATATCCGCCCTCATCGCTCCCTGAGTTACATAACCTCCGTCAGCTTTGCACAAAATCCACCCTAAGAATATCAACAACCTCAATGCTGGCTCTTCAGTCGGTCCCTATTGCCTTCTTACCTCCCAGCATTGACCTCCTCTATCATTTGATCCATGCTAACCATGAGCTCGCACTAACACTCGCTATGACCTAGTTTCGGTAACTCGATCAAGGTCCTATTTTTCACTTCCCGAATTGCGCAATCTACCAGTGTCCATCATGGATAAACAACCCGTCATCATTCGCAAGCCCTCCTTTTGGATTGCTGTTGTATGCTTTGCTGTCGCCCTTCTCATCGGTCTGGGAGATAACCCACTGAAGCAGAAGAACGACAGCTCAAATTCCGCGAAAAATAACAAAAACTATGGCGCATCAGCACGTGACGGCATGTCTGATGTAAGACGTAGCAAGCGCATACGCAATGATGAACTCACTGAGGCACAGAGACGACAACTACAGGCAATGCTCCGGAAATACGGATTCCTCGAGAAAGGTGAAATACTTACCAAGGAGCGCATCAACGCAATTACAGAACTGAAGTTCGGTGGTGTCAGCGAGGACGATCTTTTCCTTCTCCGGTTTTTCCCCAACCTAGAGAAGCTGCTTTTCGCCGGGTGCCGAATAAGTGACATCAGTGGGTTGCAGGGTATGCAAAACCTAAAGCATCTGGATCTTACAAAGACTAAGGTAAGTGACATCAGTGTGCTTCTAGGTATGCAAAACCTTAATTATCTAAGTTTGGGCTACACTAAGGTAAGTGACATCAGTGCGTTGCAAGGTATGCAAAACCTTGAGCATCTGGATCTTAACAGTACTACGGTAAGTGACATCAGTGCGTTGCAAGCTATGCAAAACCTAAAGCATCTGAATTTTAACGATACTAAGGTAAGTGAGATCAGTGCGTTGCAGGGTATGCAAAACCTAAACGATCTGAATCTTAGAAAGACTAAGGTAAGTGACATCAGTGTGTTGCAAAGTATGCAAAATCTTGAGCATCTGAGCCTTACAAGGACTAAGGTAAGTGACATCAGTGTGTTGCAAGGTATGCAAAACCTTGAGTATCTGAAGCTTAACCTTACTAGGGTAAGTGACATCAGTGCGTTGCAAGGTATGAAAAGTCTTGGTTATCTGGATCTCAGCTATACTAAGATAAGTGACATTAGTGCGCTGCAGGGTATGCAGAATATTAGGCAACTGCGTTTCAGCTATACTCAGGTAAGTGACATTAGTGCGCTGGAGGGAATGCAACAGCTTGAGTATCTTAACATGGAGAGTACTAAGATAACTGATATCAGTGCGCTGGAGGGGTTGCGGAATATTAGGACACTGTATTTCAGCTCTACTAAGGTAAGTGACATCACTGCGCTGCAAGGTATGCAAAACCTAAAGAATCTGAATCTCAAAAACACTCAGGTAAGTGACACTAGTCCATTGCAAGGATTGCAGAATTTTCGAATAGAGGGTCTCCGCAAAAAAAATAATCCATGATGGACGTGGCGGATGCCAAGCGGCTCAAGTCGCTTTTCGCAGTGGCATGATCCACGCTCCCAAAGACAAGCCCAGCTTTAGGATGACACTAGCAGCCTCCACTATCCAGAATCCAAACTACTGGAAAAAACCTCTGTTCGAAGGCATCCTCAAATACGAACTCAAAGGCGGTGAAGTCGAATACGATTCCGATAGCCTGCAAGCGATTAGCATTTTTGAGGAGTGAGGGGTTTAGTTCAATGCTCCATTTCTATGCATGACATCTTTCGTTAACCCACGGCATATAGCATTGAGCATATCGATGTTTTCATCTATTTATTCGATTATAAAAAAGTTCAATTGTGAGTTATGAATAAGGACTATGAACAAATCAATGAAGATCACTGTAGCTATCTTTCTACTCGGTGGTATGACAGTTTTCTACTACTCATACAAAAGGTCTTTACCCGACTCAACCGGAAAGCGAAACTTGCAGTTTTCCGAATCCAGAAATCATATTCAAGGTGAAAATTCATACCGGTCATCCCAAAGAGATAAGAAGCGGATGGCGAAGACAGCCGATCTGAAAAAAGCAAAGGAAAATATCAGCAGATTAATTGCTGATGCTATGCCATTCGGCGAGGCTGAGGAAGCGGATGCTGAGACAAAATTGAATGAGATTAAAAATATTATCGGGTCTGTCGATCCATCGCGTCTCTCGGACTTGTTTTTTTCCCCGCCCAATATGGTCTTTGATGAAGACGTAACTACAAGTTTCCCAGCCAACATGTCCGACATAATGGCCTCATTATTTGTTAACAGCCTCATTCTTGAAAAATGGGGAGAATCTCATTGGGATGAAGCATGGGATTATGTCTCCACGCTAAACCCAGTGAAAGGCACTGGTGAAAAGGAAGAGTATATGTCTACCCTCTTATGGATAAATGCAAAAAACTCCCCCAGAGAGGCAGCAAAAGCAATGGAGATTGCGCGGGAAAAAACGCCTCTTGATAAACCGGGGAAAAGGCAACTTATAAAAAATTTATTCGAAAAATGGACAGTTGAGGCACCCACCGAAGCATGGCTTTGGCTTGAATCGGCAGAGCCAGATGCTGATGTCATGGTTGAGCACTTCATCGGTAGTTTAAGAACAAGTAGCCTAAGCGCATTGGCTAAAACTGACTATGACGAGACTTTAATATTAGTAAAACGCATGCCTGAGGGAGAATCGCGTGATTTTGCGTTGAAGTATCTTACGAAAAACTACGCACCTGATCCGCATCAATCTAAATAGTTGTTAGGACGTGTGGGCAAAAGGGTCGGTATCCCATTGTCAAAAAAATCCGGTCTCACTCGATCCTCTCACCCCCTCAATTACAAGTGCCGAACGGTGTAGAAAATTTTGCTTAAAAACATCACCATAACTAAGAACCTCATTACCGCTATCTGCTTGATGAATTTCCCGATTCGTTCGTTAGAAAAATTCCCGTTAAACCAAGGTTAGCGGGATATTTTTTTTGCCGCGGACTCAGAAAATCCCTCTGCGCATCTGTCGGGAAGCAGGTTCTTAGAAGTGCCCTGTATTTGCAGCAGACACACCATTCCAGGCTATCGGGTGTATTGGTGGTGCGTTGATGGCTGGAGGCGCCGGTCAGATACTCAATTCCTTAGCTCCGGAATCGCCTCTGGTGGAGTTGCCATCGCATTCGGGCATTCGGCATTCGGGGCAGGCAGAGAAATAACGCATTTAACTACCCCCCTACCCCTCAAAAAAACTAATCGCCTGCAGGCTTTCGGAGTCGTATTCAACTTCCCCGCCTTTGAGTTCTTGTTTGAGGATGCCTTCGAATAGAGGTTTTTTCCAGTAGTCTGGCGATTGCATGGTGGAGGCTGCTAGTGTCATCCTAAAGCTGGGCTTGTCTTTGGGAGCGTGGATCATGCCACTGCGACTGAACACCAAAGAATATGACCTAACTTACTAGCTTTCCTCAGCCGACGCCTTGGCAAAAAGCCCTACTGCCGGATTAAGAGGCGATTTTTCACTTGATACAGCATCGCCTTATCAATAGACAGAGTAGTTACATCGGACGTGCTAAATCATGTCTTCAGAACATCCAGAACCAGACCACACAGCTATGAACACAAATTTACCATTTCGTCGTACCCGAGCCAAGCTCAGAGGATTCACCCTAGTCGAGCTGCTAGTATCAATCGCTATCATCGCTGTGCTCGCAGCACTCGCCTTCACCGTCTTCCTCAAGGTCAGGGAATCAGGATACCAGACTACATCATTGAATAACCTGAAACAGCTACAATTAGCGAATGAAACCTACTCCAATGAAAACAACGGCGTCTATGTCCAAGCGTGGTCATTCGATGATGAAGGAAATCAGAACCCTGCAAAATGGAATGTTAATCAAGAATTTCTCAGATACTACCGAGGCCCTGTCTCTGATAATGCACCAACAACAGTTAAAAATGGTGTTCCTCTGGAGATGCTCGACCCCATTGCGGTAAAAGCAAGAGTTGGTAGTAATTGGAGTAAGCTTCAGAAGAGCTACGGTCTCAACATCAATACATTAGAGGGTGGAGGTAACAACACGCCAGGGTCAGTCCGGCGTATTATCGCCAGCCGCCTCATCTCTCCAGCCCGCACCTGCGCCTTTATGACAGCCCAGAATCCATTTGTTCACCACTCGGGACGTTTCGTATACGACGGCACTGAAAATAGCGGAGGCGGCGTCACCACGTCATATAGATACAAAGGAAAAGCCATTGCTGTTTTCTACGATGGCCATACAGAACTCATCTCGAAAAAAGACATGGAGAGGTTCGATGAAGAGGGCGGCTCAAGCAACATATTCTGGAAGGGCTACGAATAGACAGCAAGACTAACAGCTAATCAACCTGGCTTATAGATCATCCTCAAGCTCAACCGGCTTTATAGATTGGGTATTTCAGCATCCTGTTTTTACGGTGACATTTACTTGACGAGGCGAAGTCGCTTTACAAGTTTTTCTGCTTTTTCTTTCGTATCAAAAATTCTAACGATATTCCAATTTTCATCAAGGACATCTTTCAAAGATCGGCTCCAAAGAATTTGTCCATCCTCCATGTAGGCGACAGCATACATGCTCGGTATGGGAAGCTTCGATTGATCTAACAAAATTTTCCGAGAGGAGGGCTCCATGAACACACTAACAACGCTGTAGCCAGTGATCGTCGAAATCTTGATATCCCGTACCTGAAGAACCGGATTCACAGAAAGGTATTTCATCTCACCCATTCGATAATGCACCATCTTCCCTCCCCCGACTTGAGGACTCAATATTGCATAGAATCCCGTCTTACCGCCATTTGGCAAATCACTCTTTGCCACAACAGCTTTTGAGGCAGTGTCAATTTCCCTGACCCCTTTAGAATCCTTCTCAGGATCAGCAAAAGAAAAACAGCTAGTTGCTAAAATCGAGACTATCGTTAGCGATACAGTCGCTGGGCTTCGATTACTTCTCCCATTCTGGATCGAGAGTGGCTGTTCATTATCAGAACTATTCATTTTATTGAGACGTTTCATAATTGCTTAAGCTACATCAAGGCAGTCAGAAACTCCGTAAAAAGTTTGTAAATACTCCGCAGTAGCGACGGGATTATCATACTCCATGAAGGCAACTGCAATCTCACACTTGGTCGAACTAGTCATTCATCAAAGTACAAGACTTCCATCTGAGTTAAACTCCCAGCTCTCTGCCCAAGCGACTTCCCACAGGTGACCATCGGGATCTGAAAAGTAGCCGCTGTAACCGCCCCAAAATGTATCTTTGGGTTCTTTTTCAATCGTTCCACCGCAGCGTTCTGCGAGTGCCAGAACTTCCTCGACCTGATGCTTTTCGCGGGTGTTGTAAGCGAGACCAGTGCTAGGCATGATGCTCCGATCGATGGCTCGGTCGGCGTCTATTTTTCTTTCCAGATTTTCTGCCTTCAGATTCTCGTAGGGATAGATGCAAAAGACGATGCCATTTAATTTGAAACCAAGCCAGCCGTCCTCGGGTTTTCGATCGGTTGGGAATCCGAGACCCTTTGCGTAAAATTCATAGGATCGCTTAATGTCGCGAACGTGTAGGCCAATGATACTGATTCTGGGCTCGAGTTTCTCAATAGGTTTCATCTTTGAATGTAGCTGTTCTGTTAAAAACCTAACACCTTATTCAGGCCGCATGAGCTTTTTGTTCCCTTCAAGGATCTCAACCCCGCGTTTGGCGTCCTCGGCACGGCGGAACTCCAGGCGCTCTTCAGCCTCGGCTTTCATCGCTCTACCTTCTCCACGCCCTACGGCAGACACCTCTGGATCATCGCTCTCTGGGTAATCCCAGCTGTCTGTGCGAAAACTCGGAAGTGGTCGATCAGGATGTCCCGCATGCTTTAGATTACCCATGGGAGCACGTGCCCAAGCGTAACGGATTGCGACGGGTTTTGCCACCAGAGGGCTCCATATGCGAATTACATTCGGCACTTTGGACGGGTGTCCCTTCTCCTCACGATAGCGGGCGTGAGCCATGTAAAACTTACCGTCCTCTCCAGCTATTGAGAAGCCCTGCGGGACACTGGAACGATTATCGTCAATCATACTTGCATCAAACGTCAGCACGAACTCATTACCTTCAGGTTTCGCTGAGAGCATTTTCACCTCGCGCCACTGCACTCCGGTGTCGGGATAAACGTTTGCCAGCGCCCAGCGAGCTGCGCGGACGCCATGCTCGCGTTTCTTTTGCGGGTGCAACCCAGGAACCCTAACATCATACGCCGGCAGGAACATGAGATTCGTCTGATTTTTTACATCAGCTAGACCCAGTCGCTGTGCCTCGCGGATGAACGCGCCACCATCGTGAGAGAGCGCTTCAAAGTTATCTTCGTTCTGTGCATTACCACCAGCACACAAACCGATGATACCGAACGGTAAATCTGGCTCATTAAAATCTTCTCGGATACCCTCGACCATCAGTTTGGTTAGAACACGATATCGCTTGGGACGACAGTTACTGGAAATGGCATTATTGTATCCCTGATGGAAGAGCACTCCCTTGATGCCAAGCCCCTTAAACACGCCAAACATCCCGTTGTAGATGCTGGCCGCATCAGATGGGCTTTTCCCAGGGATATCCCAGGATCGGAGATTCTCGTGCTCCTTCGGTTTCTTGGGCCATTTTTCTTCAGGAACTTTTTTCCTCTTAGCTCGCTCAACCTGTCGCCCCCAAACTTCAAGAGCCTTGGCACGAAAATCAAACTCGGCGCGACGCTTGGCCACGAATTCCGCATAGCGTTTTGCCAGAGGATCTTCGGCAAACTTGTGGGCGGGAACCATGCTCTCGATGGAAGCACCACCGCGGGCAGCGGAGATCACACCAACAGGAACACCCAGCGAGCGTTGCACTGTGGCTCCAAAGTAATAGCCGATTGCAGAAAAACCGAGGGCGGTCTTGGGCGTCGATACCTCCCAGCCACCGTTCGCCACAGCTTCGGCACGGATATCCGACTGCAGACTTGCCTGCTCATTGGTGCTGATGCGGAAGTGACGCAGCAGAGGAATATTTGCCTGAAGGCGATCGAGATCAGAGTGAGTCGTTTTTTCGAACCCCCACGCCATGTTGCTCTGCCCATACATCACCCAAACGTCACCAATGAGAATGTTCTTGAGCTCGACCTTTTCATCGTCAGAAGAGACGAACAGCGTCAGCGGATCAGCATTAGCCCCACGTGCAGGAAAGCTCACCTCCCAGCGGCCTGCATCGCCCGTAGCCGTTGCCTCGGATTGCTCATTGCCAAACTTTACCGAAACCTTGTCACCTTTGTCAGCCCAACCCCAAATCTTGATCGGTTTGTCGCGCTGTAGCACCATGTGATCGGTAAAAATGGCATGAAGCTTGAGCGGCTTGGCTTCGGAGATCACCACACACGTGGCGAGAAGAGATAATGCGAGGGGTAGAACGCGGAGTTGATACATGGGGTTTGATACGGCTTTCCCTGAGGCCGCGTTTCATTCTTCAACGGAAAATGGCTGAATGCTCCGCTAGAAGATGCCATAAGAAGACTTACTCCTCAAATATGCTAATCGCTTGAAGGCTATCGGAATCGTATTCCACTTCCCCGCCCTTGAGTTCCTGCTTGAGGATGCCTTCGAACAGAGGTTTTTTCCAGTAGTTTGGATTTTGCATAGTGGAGGCTCCTATTGAGAACCTGAAGCCGGGCTTATCCTTTGGGCGTGGATCATGATCCTTAGGCCAGACGCCAAAGAATGCTTGTCCTACCTTCCACCTGAAGTAGCCGCGTCCACCGGGCTCAACCACGGTCATTGCATCTCCGACAAACTGCCACTCAGCTAGTTGACCAGGGCTTGCCGTTTTACTCATCACCATGGTTCTCATGTCACGTGTCGCCTTATCCACTGCCGCGCGAATGTAGTCGTCCCGGAGTTTCTCACCCGCTTTCGAGGCAGGAAACAGCTCGCCCGCTGGGATGAGTTCGGGTCTTCTGAGCATCTTTTTGCCCATGGTTTTGGCTAAGGCTTCAAACCTTTCTGTCGCCACCTTAGTCATACGTTTTTTTTGGAAAGCTCCAATGACCGCCTGCCTACCGTTAGTAACAAACTGCGCCTTAGGGGACTTTGCCTGTTGCTTATTTGCATCCTTAACCTGCTTATGCAGAGTAAGAGCCTCTTTCATCGCCGCTAACGTCGCGGCGGGTGACTGCAAGGCGGGTAATATATCCATCACCACTCCATCGACATCACAGAAATAGATCGCGATTTCTCCACTGATTGATCCTCTGAAACTCCTTCCCTCACCCAGGTTAAATGTGACCGTTTTCACAGCCGCCACACTTTCCCATACAGGCACGAAGTCTTCCATGAGCATCTTGGCGACCCGGCTATCGGAGAACGTCACGGTCCTCGCTAGTTTGCCATTCGCTCAGCAAAATTCCTCATCCAGCTTACCAAACAAATGCAGCATCAGGATCGGTTTCCCAGTCGCTGTTGATTCCTTGACCGCGTCAGCGAGCGAACGCTTCCAGATCACATCCGTCTGTGATCCCCACTGCCCGGTGATTCTCCCCAAAGCCGTGCGCGCTCTGGTTTTTAACCGTGGGTCTTCAGCACCTGCCCATTTTCTAAGCTTTGGTAGCATCGCCTTGCCTTGGCTCACACAGGTATCAATCGCCCCGCTCGCGATCGTTTTATCAGCACTCATGAGAGCCTGTTGGATCTTGTCCTCGGCGAAGAGAGAAGAACTCCACGTTCCCGCCAACACCAGCATCATAGAGATTGTCTTTTTCATGGCTGCCAAATTAGCAGAATGTTCATGTATGTCTGTAAAGGATTGGTAAAAAGCGGCGTGGAATGATGCCTTTACGCCGTAGCGGCTGCATCCATTAGCGGCAATGGTATGAAGTGCGGGTTTGCAATCCGCGGCAACGTAAGCCACACATCCTGATGCGGGTTGCAAACCCGCGCTCCATGTTACTTGCTAAACACTACCACGCCATTCTCGACTTCCGCCTCGATCAAATCGCCGTCTTGGAACTTTCCTTCAAGCACTTCTAGACTCAACGGATCAAGCAGATGTTTCTGGATGGCACGCTTGAGGGGGCGGGCACCGTAGACGGGGTCGTATCCTTGGTTGGCTATGAACTCCTTGGCTTCTGCACTGAGGGCGAGGCCGATGCCTTGTTTGGCGAGACGCTTGCGCACACGCTCAAGCTGGAGACCGACGATTTCTGTTAGCTCGTCACGCTTGAGGCGGTCGAAGATGACGGTTTCGTCAACGCGGTTGAGGAACTCGGGGCGGAAGTGGCCGCGTAAGGCCTCGGTGACCTTCGCCTCGCGCTGCTCCGCGTTTTCCTCGTCCATGATGAACTGGCTACCGATGTTAGATGTCATGATCAGCACGGTATTGCGGAAGTCGACAGTGCGACCTTGCCCATCGGTGATACGGCCATCATCTAACACCTGTAGCAGGACATTAAAGATATCCGGGTGGGCTTTTTCGATTTCATCGAAAAGGACTACCGAATAAGGATGGCGCCTAACATGTTCACTAAGTTGCCCTCCCTCCTCGTAGCCAACGTATCCTGGAGGCGCTCCAATGAGCCGGGCGACACTGTGTTTTTCCATGTACTCGGACATGTCGATGCGAACCATCGAGTTTTCGTCGTCGAATAAGAATTCGGCGAGGGCTTTGGATAGCTCCGTCTTACCCACACCAGTGGGACCAAGGAAAAGGAACGAACCAATCGGGCGGTTCTCGTCCTGAAGTCCGGCACGAGCGCGGCGCACGGCATTGGAAACTGCCACGATGGCGTCTTCCTGACCGATGACGCGCTCGCCAATCCTGTCCTCCATTTTGACGAGTTTCTGTCGTTCGCCTTCTTGGAGTCGGGAAACGGGGATGCCCGTCCACGTTGAAATCACGCGGGCGATGTCTTCTTCAGTGACCTCTTCCTTGAGGATACGATTCTCGCCTTGCAGCTTGCCGAGTTTTTCCTGGGCTTCTTCAAGCTCCTTCTCGGCGGCTGGGAGACTTCCGTAGGTGAGTTCTGAAGCACGGTTGAGGTCACCGATGCGTTTAGCTTGTTCGATATCGTTCTTGAGATCCTCAATCTTCTGTTGGGCTTCGCGCACAACATCGATGACATCTTTCTCATTACGCCAACGCGCCATGAGCGTGGCGGACTCCTCTTTCAAGTTCGCCATCTCCTCGCTCACCTTAGCGAGTCGCGCTGCAGATGCATCGTCGGTCTCTTTTTCCAGAGCCTGACGCTCCATTTCCAGCTGCATGACCTGGCGCTCAATCTGATCGATCTCGGTCGGCATAGAGTCGAGTTCGATTTTCAAACGCGATGCTGCCTCGTCAACCAAGTCGACTGCCTTGTCCGGCAGGAATCGGTCAGTGATGTAACGATCTGATAGATTTGCAGCGGCGACGAGAGCCGTGTCCTTAATCCTAACGCCATGGTGTACTTCGTAGCGTTCTTTTAGGCCGCGCAAGATAGCGACGGTGCTCTCAACACTCGGCTCCTCGCACCGGACGGGCTGGAATCGGCGCTCGAGCGCAGCGTCTTTTTCGATGTACTTGCGGTATTCATCAAGAGTCGTGGCACCGATGGTATGCAGCTCACCACGGGCGAGTTGGGGTTTGAGCAGATTTGAGGCATCGACAGCGCCCTCGCTGGCACCGGCACCAACGATGGTGTGTAGCTCATCGATAAAGAGAATGATTTCGCCCTCGGAATCCGTGACTTCTTTCAGGAAGGCTTTCAGGCGATCTTCAAATTCACCACGGTACTTGGCACCGGCAATCATGCCACCAAGATCCATGGAGATGAGGCGTTTGTTTTTCATCGAGTCCGGTACGTCACCACTGATGATGCGGCGTGCGAGTCCCTCGACGATGGCTGTCTTACCCGTACCGGGCTCGCCGATGAGGACCGGGTTGTTTTTAGTGCGGCGGGAGAGCACCTGCATGATGCGGCGGATTTCCTCGTCGCGACCGATGACGGGGTCGATTTTCCCCTCGCGGGCACGCGCGGTAAGATCGGTGCCGTATTTTTCCAGCGCCTGATACTTGCCCTCGGGATCCTGGTCAGTGACCGTCTGGCTACCTCGGATTTCCTTGAGTGCGGCGTCGGCTTTTTTCCGATCTAAACCAACTTCCTCAAGAGCTTTTCCTGCTGGAGAACCGCATTCTAGCGCGCCTAGGAGGAAATGTTCGACGCTAAGGTAATCGTCGCCGAGCTCCTCGCGCACCTTGTCGGCAGCATCGAGATTGGCGCGGAAGCCATAGCTCATTTGTGGCTGGGAGGCGGCTCCTTGCACGCTAGGTTCGCGGTCGAGCTGTGCCAGTACTTTGGCTTTGAGGTTGGTGACATCAATGCCTGCTTTCTCAAGCAAAGGCACAACAATGCCGCCGTCCTGCTGGAGCAGGGCGAGAAGAACGTGAAGTGATTTCAGCTCCGCGTGGGCAGAGCGTGAGGCGAGCTGCTGAGCGGCCTGAATGGCTTCTTGAAATTTGGTGGTTATTTTATCGAGTCCCATAATTTTAGTATGTTGGAGGTTTTTCTTGGTTACTTTCTACACCTTAGACGACATCATAGCAACAATTTGTTCACTTATTTTTGTGTTGTTTTATTGTTATGATAAATTTGATGGATTGAAAGCACCTCCACCCCTTAAACGTAAGGGTTTAGATGCTACATGCCGTTTCCAAGACATTTTTGATGATATTCGGCTGCCTACTGATGAGCGGCTGCAACAAAAGTGAGGCGGAAACTCTGGCAACCAATCCGATGCCACCCGCTGAGGCTGGAAGGACATTCAAAGTGATCCATGTCTACGTCGCGCTGTGCGATAATGACGCCCAAGGCATCGCGCCCGTGCCCAGGAAGATTGGCAATGGCGACGACCCAGCGAACAATCTCTACTGGGGTTGCTCCGACGGTGCTCGCCCTATTTTTTCTAAAAGCAAGCTGTGGAAACGCCTGTCAGTCACGAAGGTAGAAGCGCAGCCGAAGATCCTCGAACGCCTTGTGTTTCAGCACAAGAAAACCAAGGCGATCCTGGTGGTTGACGCTTGGCGTGGCAGCGAGATCGAGCCGTGCATCAGGGAATTCTGCCAATCACTCGCCGGGCAGCTCTATGAAAGCTTCGCGTTAAAAATTGCCGACAAGGAAACCCGCATCAATCTGGCGGGCGGTGCAGATTTTCTCACCTTCATCGGGCATAACGGGCTGATGGAATTTCGTGTGCCTGAGATTAAACCAAATCCACACCGAAAACAAAAGGTGGATGCAGCGGTGCTTTGCTGCCAGAGCAAATCGTTTTTCGGCGGCCATTTAAAAACCGCCAACGTGAAGCCCGCAGTCATGACGGCATCTAATATGTATCCGGGTGCGTTCATCATTCGCGACGTGCTCGAAGGATGGTTCACAGGAGAGAGCCAGAAACAGCTTCGGCTACGTGCTGCCAAGGCTTACGCCAAGAACCAAAAAATCAGCACCAAGAGTGCCATGAATGTCTTCGCACCTCTCCCATAAGGTTTAAGATACTGGGAAATCTTCCCATTTTCAACCTTGCAGGCTCGGGAGTCCCGAACTATCCCACTGGCATGTCAAAAACCTTGCCGCCCAAGCCACGGAGCCTCAGTCAGAGGACAACGATCACTATCGTGGCATCGCAGTATAACTCTGAGTTCACCGATGCGCTCGTTGAAAACGCTCACGAAGAGCTTTCTGAGTTAACGACTAATGCTCACATTGATTTGGTGCGTGTTCCGGGTGCATTTGAAGTTCCGGCTATGGTGGAGGCGGTAATGCGCGGAGAAAAACCAGAGTGCGTCATCGCGCTTGGATTGATTATCCGCGGCCAGACATCCCACGGGGATCTGGTAGCCGACAGTGTGACTCAGGCATTGCAAAGTATTGCGGTAAACCACGCCACGCCTATCATTCATGAGGTTCTCTTGGTCGATGATGAAAAACAGGCCTATGCCCGCTGCATTGGAAACAAGCTCAACCGAGGTCGGGAGGCCGCGAGGGCTGCGGTCGCGATTACCGATACATTCCAGCAGCTCAAGAGATCTTCGTCTCGCGTCTTCCCAAGCAATGTATAACCGGCGCGACATCCGCGAGGCTGCGGTTCAGTTTCTCTATTTTGCAGACTTGGAATCAGGTCCCGAGGCATCAAGTATGGAGGATGCTTTCTGGGAGATCATCCAGGAGCAGGGACTTCGTAAACTGGAACAAGCCAAAGCCAAGGCCGTGCTACACGTCGCGCAAGGCCGCATCGGCAGACTCGATAAGCTTGGAAAGCATTCTGAGATTCTCCTACCAAAACTCAAAGCCAAGAGGGACAGTGATCAATTAGTCGACGCGCTCAATCAGCTACTCTCAGAGGAGAGCCGAATGAACGATACTGTTGATCTTCTAAAGGCTAATCAGCAGAAAAAAAACAGAGAGCCATCTTCCGCAAGTCAAACCGATGCCATACTGGCAACCAATAGCAGCCTGACTCGTCGCCGTGGTGAATTTCTCCAGTTAACCGAGGATTTTCCTCAGTGGAAACTAGAGATGGAGCCAATTGTAGCCGCTATTAGCTACCTCGAGCGTGTCTCTGAGCGCATCTCCGCGATTGAAGATCCCCAGTCAACGGTTGGAGATTTTGATCACATTCGCAACAGCGCAAAGGCAATTCACTCGTTTCGTGAGCAAACGCAGAAACTCGTTCACGGAATTCTTGATCACAAGGAATCGATCGATAAAACACTCGCCGGAGTCATTGAAAACTACTCTCCGGAAAGGGTGACACCAGTGGATCGCGCTATCCTCCGTTTGGCTACTTTTGAAATGACCCACTGCGAGGACATTCCTAAAGCCGTCAGCATCAATGAAGCGATCGAAATCTCAAAACGCTTCAGTACGACTGAGTCGAGCCGATTCATCAATGGTGTGCTTGATGCCATCTAACTAATCCCTAGTTTTTGCGGTGATGGGCAAAACGCCCTATTTATTGCGTTCTTACCGCTTGCAGCGCATCGGGTGAAGTGGTTTTATGTGTTTCGACACTTCGGTCGCAGCGCAACAACCACTCAGCAACACAATCAATGAGTCAAAAAATGGATCTCCTAGGAAAAGAAAACATCCCTTCAGATGGCGCATTAGTTGTCCCTGGACGGCTCAATCACATGGAGACGCTTCACTTAGAGCAGGTGTTTTCAGGAAGGAAGGTGACCTGGTTGTGCGAAGAAAAAATCGTCTTGGATGACGCAACTCGAAGCCACCTTGAGAGGGACGACACAACCGCAGTGGCATTCTCTGCGAACGATACTGCACCAGATGCGATTGGCGAAAACCTCAAAGAGCACCTCAAGGACGGAGGAGTGATTATTTTCCTACCTGGCGAAGTGACTGCACATGATGGCGAATGCTGCCACATTCCGGCCGCTGTTTTAAAACAAGTCTGTTCTCTGGGCCTTCCAGTAGTGCCTGTATCTGTTACACGCCCTGCTGAGACATGCCTATCAATCGAGAACACCGGGCGACAGCCAGACTCTGTATTCTCATTTTCCAAACTGATTCCCGCCGATAAGATTACAGCTGCAGAATGGAGGCAAGGACTTTTAGCAGCTGAAGAGACTGCATTTTCTGCGCGTGGATTCCTCAATGACTCGTTACCCGTCACTTTGCTACGTGGACTGAAAAAGCATGGTTCAAAAATGCAGTTGTTCGATGGCACGGATGATTCAGCCACTTCATTTGACAAATTGTTAGGCGCTGCCATTGCATTCGCAGGTGAGATCAAAAAACAAACAACCAAAAAGCGAGTCGGCATCTTACTCCCCCCCGGCAAAGGAGGCATGGTGGCAAACCTTGCCGTGCTATTTGCTGGAAAAATCCCGGTTAACATTAACTTCACCTCAAGTCATGATGCTGTCCACTCATCGATTCGGCAGTCGGATGTGGATAAGTTCATTACCGCAGACCCATTTGTCCGCAAGGTTCCGTCTTTCCCGTGGCCACCTAACAGAGACCTGATTTTTATTGAGCGCACACTGCCTACACTGAAAAAGAAAATCATCCGCTGGGTGATCCTAAGCAAAATCCTGCCAACTTCACTGATTGCCAGTATTCTTGGAATCGGAAAAGAAAAAGGTGATGAAGAGGCTATTCTATTGTTCACTTCAGGCTCCTCTGGTGAGCCAAAAGGTGTTCCCCTCTCCCACCGTAATGTGCTCGCGAATGTCTGCCAGTTCGGGAGCCGTATCGATCTCGGAAACGATTCCAAAATCCTCGGCTGCCTGCCACTTTTCCACTCGTTCGGATGCACCGTCACGCTCTGGTATCCTTGCATCGAAGGCGTAAATCTCGTTACTTACCCAAGCCCGCTGGAAACCAAGCGCCTTGCCGAACTCATCGAGATGCACCAGGTGAATATGCTACTGTCCACACCGACTTTCCTCCGTGGCTACATGCGTAGGGTAAAGCCCGAGCAGCTCCAGTCACTCGACTACGTGGTCACAGGCGCCGAGAAACTACCGGAGTCACTTGCTAACTCCTTCAAAGAAAAATTCGGCATTCTACCACTGGAAGGATACGGACTAACAGAAACATCCCCCGCCACCAACGTCAACCTGCCTGAACTGGAGAAGAATGGTGACGCCCCAATCATACGCGCCAACCAATTTGGCTCTGTGGGTAAATTCCTCCCTGGGATTGCAGTAAAAATCACCAACCCCGCCACTGGTGAGCCTGCCCCAGTCGATACCCAAGGCACCATCTGGCTGCGAGGCCCTAACATTTTTCCCGGCTACCTCAACAATGAGGAAAAAACCAAGGAAGTCATCATCGATGGCTGGTTTAATACGGGTGACATCGGAAGACTAGACGACGAGGGCTTCCTCTACATTGAAGGCCGTCTCTCTCGGTTTTCTAAAATCGGTGGTGAAATGGTTCCCCACGAAGTCGTCGAAGCCGCGATCACCAAGGTTCTTGGACTGGATGGAGAAACCGAACGCAAAATCGCCGTGGTTGGAATTCCTGACGAACAAAAAGGTGAAGCAATCGCACTACTCTCAACCATCTGCGGAGACACCCGTGAACAAGAGTGTATTGACCTACGCTACAAGCTCATGGACGAGGGACTACCCAGCCTCTGGTGCCCCAAAACATTTATTCCAACAGAAGAGATCCCAATTCTTGCATCAGGAAAACTCGACATCAAAGGCTGTCAGGAGCTCGCCGAGAAGTAAGGCTAGTTTCCAACTTGTCTTACCGTCATATCCTCATGAAAACACTCATCCTGCTTTTCCTAACAGCCACATGGCTCAGTGCGGAAATTCCGCGTAACTGCTCACAAGTAGTTGTCGGGGTTGCTTCTGGATGGAATTCATCGCACGTAACTCTCTCGATTTACCAGAAAAGTGGACGTAGCTGGAAACGTGTTGGTGAGTCTTGGAAAGCACGCTTGGGTCGTAATGGCCTTGCCTGGGGATACGGTCTCCACCCAAGGATCAACTCAAAGGCTCCTATAAAGCGCGAGGGTGATGGGCGAGCACCTGCTGGTATTTTCAAACTTGGCGGTGCCTATGGTTATGCCGCTGCAATTAGACGTCACCCCAAGCTCCCATACCGCAAGATCACTCCAAAAGACTTGTGGATAGAGGATCGGACATCTCCCTACTACAACCGACATCTTATTCTGGATCACACACCCAAAACCACGTGGGAAAAAAAAGGGCAAATGCGCCAGAACGATCACGCACACAGCCTCAAACTCTACATTGGACACAATGATTCAATCTTGGGTGGCAAACCAGTTTCCGGCCGTGGATCAGCCATTTTTTTCCACATCTGGCGAGGCGGAGGCAGTAAAGCCACGGCTGGATGCACCACAATGCACGAGACCAAGTTAAAGCAACTGATCTTCACGATCGATCCCACCAAGAACCCAGTTTACGTGCTGCTACCGCATGCCGAGTATAACCAGCTTCGGAATAGTTGGCGGCTGCCGTGATACGGTAATTCTGTGGTAAGCTTGACCGCTAACAACAGAATCACTGAATTACATACTCACTGAATCACCGGATTACACCATGCTCTCCTTCTCCACCTGCTGGAATAACTCCCGCCATAACGAAGGCGAGGAACTTATCGACGAGATCCTTGGGCTCGGGTTCGATACCATGGAGCTGTCCCACGGGATGACGATTA
>JBGCEU010000071.1:0-36678 GCA_045106535.1 Akkermansiaceae bacterium
CTCCGCACACCATGAATTTACTCTCTGTAAAGTCTGCCTTCCCTGACGCATCCTACACACAGCCAGAGTGCCTTGACTCGATGAAAGGGGCTGCTTTCTGGAATGAGCTAAGCGCAGCTTCTCGAAAATTGTTAGAAAGGGTGCTCTCTGGTGACTCAGGGATCGAGAAGCGCCATTTCTGCCTCGATGAGCTCGCATCAGCATGGAAACTTGGTGCCCAAGGGTTGAATGAATACTATGAAAAATCAGCTCCTTCACTCGCCGCCAATGCAGTGGGCAAGGCTCTCGCCGATGCCTCACTCAATCCTGAGGACGTAGACGCTCTTTTCCTGAGCTCTTGCACAGGATACCTCTGCCCAGGTGTGACAAGCCACTTGGCCGAGCAGCTAAACTTGCGGCCTGACGTCTTTCTGCAAGACATGACCGGACTTGGCTGCGGGGCCGCTGTGCCTCTGATCCGCGCCGCTCATGGGGTGGTTGCCGCTAATCCGGATGCAGTCGTCGTCACAGTCTCTGTGGAAGTATGCTCGGCAGCATTTTATGTAGAAAATGACGTGGGCGTTCTGGTGAGCACATGCCTTTTTGGCGACGGGGCGGCCGCTGCCATCTGGAGTGGGCGTGGTGGCAGCTGGAGCGTAGATCATTTCCACTCATTGCATATCCCTGAAGAACGCGAAAAAATCCGCTTCACCAATGCCGACGGCAAGCTGCGTAACCAGCTCCACCGAACAGTGCCTGAGCTAGCAGGCAAAGCTGTTAGTCAGCTGTATAAAAAACGCACCGCCGACCCAGACGTCTGGATCACCCATGGCGGAGGGCGGGATGTGATCGAGCAGTTAGAAAAAGTCCTGCCGCCCGACCGACTTAATAACGCACGTGAGGTGATGAGAAATTACGGTAACCTCAGCAGCCCCTCGGTGCTGGTTGCACTTGAGATATTTCTCGGAGAAAACAACACGGAAGCACAGAAGCCCTGGATGTGTGCCTTCGGGGCTGGTTTTTCCGCGCACAGTTGCGAGCTCACTAGGCTATAGCTTACTGGCCACTATCCGGATCGCCTCCGGGTAGAGCGTGTGCTCCTGCTCCTGAATGCGCGCATGTAAGGTCTCCGCTGTATCGTCCGAGATCACCGGCACTCTCGATTGAAGAATAATTGGCCCCGTGTCCATACCAGCATCGACATAGTGAACTGTGCAACCGGACTCTCTGGCACCATCATCAACCGCCTGCTTCCACGCCATCAGCCCAGGATACGCCGGCAGTAAAGATGGATGAATATTAATTATTCTTTCGGGAAAAACCTCAAGCAGAGGTTGCTTCACCAAGCGCATAAATCCAGCAAGGCATACGATGTCCACACCCACCGATTTGAGCTTTTCTGCAACCACTCTCTGAGACTCATCCGGGAAACGTGTTTTGTAGCCATGGCAATCAATGACCTCAGCTGGAATACCTGCGTTTTTTGCCCGCTCCAAAATATACGCGTCTGGGTTGTCTGACAGAACCAATACAATCTCTGCATTAAGATTACCAATTTGGATCGCATCCAGAATCGCTTGCATATTCGAGCCAGAGCCGGAGCCGAGCACACCTAGCTTGATCTTCGCATCGCCTGTAGACATAGCCATTTCCTTATCAGCCACGCTCTGATGAACAATTGAAATCTTGATTCTTTCTCCATTTCTCTTACTTCTTTTCCCATGCAAGATCCACGAATTCCGCAACTCGCCCGCCAACTCGTCCACTACTCCACAGCCGTCAAAAAAGGCGAGAAGGTGATGCTTCACCTTGTCGATGTTCCCGACGAAATTGGTGTAGCACTCATTCGTGAGGTCAGAGCAAAAAAAGGCATCCCATTTGTCAAAATCGACCACGGACTTGTGTCGCGCGAGATGTCCATGAATGCGACTGATGAGCAGTATAAAATAATCGCCAAGCACCAGATGGCAGAGATAAAGGACATGGACGCCTACATCGCACTCCGTGGATCTAGCAACATTTGTGAAAACAGCGATGTTCCTACCGCGAAAATGAAAACGATCATGGGGCACATGCGTAAGGTGATGAATCGGCGCGTAGACCATACCAAGTGGTGTGTCTTGCGCTGGCCACATCCATCGATGGCGCAGCAGGCAGGAATGAGCACGGAAGCATTTGAGAATTTTTACTTCGATGTCTGCCTGTTTGATTACAAATCGCAGATTCCTGCCATGAACGCGCTGAAACGGATGGTAGAAAAAACTGACCAAGTTCACATCGTGGGCAACGGGACAGACCTTCGCTTCTCGCTCAAAGGCATCCCCGCCCTCATCAGCGCCGGTAACTACAACGTGCCCGACGGCGAGGTCTTCACCTCACCCGTCAAAAACAGCGCAGAGGGAGTCATCCAATACAACGTTCCATCACTCTACCAAGGAATCCCATTCGATAATGTGCGGTTCGAATTCAAAGAAGGCAAAATCGTCAAAGCTGAAGCAGGAGCTCAAACCAAAGCGCTGAATAAGATCCTCGATTCCGATCCTGGAGCGCGCTACATCGGCGAATTTGCTCTGGGACTCCACCCACTCATCAAAGAGCCCATGCGCGACATCCTGTTCGACGAAAAAATCGCAGGCTCATTCCACTTCACTCCTGGTCAAGCTTACGAGGACGCCGACAACGGCAACCGCTCCCAAGTCCACTGGGACCTCGTCAACATCCAGCGTAAAGACTACGGCGGCGGTGAAATCTACTTCGACGGCAAGTTGATCCGCAAAAACGGGCAGTTTCTTGCCAAATCGCTCCAGAAACTGAATTTCTAAAACGCATATTGCAATAACAGCACCCCTCCAACCGTATTAGTCGATCCATGAAGTTAGTCACTATTTTCCTCCTTCTCTTTGCTTCCGCAGCTCAGGCTAAGTCCCCAAACATCATCTACATCTTGTTAGATGACGCTGGTTATGGTGACCTCTCGTGCTACGGGCAGAAAAAATTCACCACACCCAATGTGGATCGCCTCGCCAAAGAGGGCATGAAATTCACCCAGCACTATTCCGGCTCCACCGTCTGCGCCCCGACCCGTTCCGTCCTGATGACCGGGCTCCACACGGGCCACACTCCATCGCGCGGAAACCGTGAGGTCAAGCCCGTGGGACAATTCCCTCTTCCATCAGAAACCTTCACCATCGCGGAGGCCTTGAAAGCCAAAGGATATGCCACGGCAGCATTTGGTAAGTGGGGACTCGGATTTCCGGGATCTGAGGGTGACCCGCTGAATCAGGGCTTTGATAGATTCTACGGATGGAACTGCCAACGTAATGCGCACACCTACTACCCAACATGGCTCTATGATGATAAAGAGAAGGTGAAGTTCGATGGCAAAACCTACGTCCACACCCTCATCATGAACGAAAGCTTCAAGTGGATTAAGGAAAACAAGGACAAGCCTTTCTTTGTCTATCTGCCGATCGCCATTCCTCATGCCGCTATGCACGTGCCTGAAAAATACGCTGCTCCGTTCCGCAAAAAATTTCCCCAGTTCGAGGAAAAAATAGGTCGTTATGGCAAAAACACACCGCACAAGAAAAACCCAGCAGCTCAGTTTGCCGGCATGATGACAGTGATGGACGAAGGTGTTGGCCAACTGCTCGATCTCCTCAAAGATCTCAAGCTGGATGAAGATACGATTATCATGTTCAGCTCAGATAATGGGCCGCACCAAGAAGGCGGCCATATGCCGGATTTCTTTAACTCCAGTGGTGGCCTGCGCGGTTATAAGCGGAGCCTCACCGAGGGTGGTATCCGAGCACCACTGATCGCACGCTGGCCCGGAAAAATCAAACCCGGCACAGTGAGCAATCATATTTCTGCCCATTGGGATCTTTTCCCTACTCTCTGCGAAATTTCCGGAGCTGACATCCCTGAAGGCCTCGACGGCATCTCCCATCTCCCTGAACTGTTAGGCAAGGAGCAGAAAAAACATGAGTATCTCTACTGGGAGTTCTTGGAGCGTGGAGGCAAACGCGCTCTGCGGTTTGGTAAAAACGGCGAATGGAAAGCTCTACAGCTTAAGATGTCAAAAAACAAGAACGCTCCTATCGCTCTTTACCACCTTCCTAAAGATCCTCAGGAAAAAGATGACGTCTCTGCACACCACCCCGAGCTGATCAAGTATGTGAAGGAGACATTCGAAAAAGCTCGCACAACGAATCCGAATTTCCAGTTCCAGTGGGAAAAATAAGCCCCATCGTTTTCCTAACATACGTCCTCATTACCCACTGCTTGGCCAATGAGACAAAAGGTCTCGATATCTCCCTGATAGCAGAAAACCGAGCCATCGTCCCCGGCAGCACCATCTACGTTGGGTTAAAGATTCATCATCACCCTGGGTTCCACACCTATTGGAAAAGCCCAGGGGTCGTCGGAATGGCGACCGCGATGGAGTGGCAGCTGCCGCCGGGTTTCACAGCGGGTGTAATCCAATGGCCTTACCCTGAACTCACCACGATGGCAGGTCACCCATGTCATGGCTATGAACGTGACGTGACATTGATCGTCCCCATCACAGCACCCAAAAAAATAAATACGAACTCTGTCACCCTATCAGCAAAGACCCGCTGGATGTGCTGCGCTAAAAATTGCCACCCTGGATTCAAAGATTTTAGTCTGACGCTGCCGGTAGCAAAAAAAACCACGCCCAATCCGAGCAGCGCAAAACATTTCCTAACATCACGCGCCGAGCTCCCTAAAAAGAACGCACCATGGATCACCACCCTGCTATCAAAGCCGGACGCAGCCGAGGTCATCATTCGCTTCAAGCCCAAAGAACCAGTATCCCCCGCCCCGCTGTATCTATTTTCTGAAGACGGGCAGATCTCCTCCAATAAAAAACAGACTTTCGCGAAGCAGCCAGACGGCAGCCTTTTGCTTACCATTGCTCGCTCGGAGTTTTCACCAAAAGAAAAAAACAAGCTACCAGCTGTCATCAAGACCCAAAAAAATCATTACTCCATCTCGCCAAGTTACTCAAAACCATCTACTAAAGCTCCATGAAAATCATACTCGCATTTCTCCTCACCATACTTCCACTTGCCGCGCAAATTTCCTACGAAGGGAAATCTGGTCCCGGAAAAGGAAAACACATTGTCTTTGTTGCATCCGATCATGAGTACCGCGCGGAAGAAACCTGCCCCGCACTAGCTCGAATTCTAGCTCAACATCATGGCTTTAAGACCACCGTACTCTTTGGCGTGAATAAAAAAGGGGAAATCACCGCTGGAGCATCTGACATCAAAGGGCTAGAGGCACTGGAAAAAGCCGACCTCATGGTCATCTTCACACGTTTCCTCGATCTTCCAGACGACCAGATGAAGCACATTGTTGCCTACCTAGATCGCGGTGGCCCAGTAGTTGGCCTACGCACCTCCTCACATGCCTTCAAAATCCCCAAGGGTAAGACTTATTCAAAATACAGTTTCCGCTCTAACGATCCTAACTACAAAAGCGGCTTCGGTCACCAAGTCCTCGGTAACACATGGGTAGGTCACTACGGCAAAAACCACAAACAGGGCACACGTATTCAGATTATCCCTGAACAAAAAAAGCACCCGATCTTACTCGGTGTGAAGGACAACGCCTTTTGCCATGCTGGCGGATACAATGGAGTCGCCCGGGAAGGCTTTACCGTTTTGACTAACAGTCAGCCACTGGTTTCAATGAAACCTGACGCTGATCCCGACCCCAAGAAAAAACCTGTACCTTCAACATGGACAAGGCACTACACCGCCAAAGATGGGACGAAGGCACGCGTATTCCACTCTACCCAAGGCGCCTCGGAGGATATCCTCGATGACTCATACCGCCGCATGCTCGTCAACGGCATCTACTGGGCGGCTGGACTAGAAACTCAAATCAAAGCAGACAGCAACATCACCTTTGTCGGTAAGTATCAGCCACTCACCTTCAGTTTCAATGGTCACGCCAAAGGTGTGAAACCCTCCGACATAGCCGACATCAACTCGCCGATCTTGCCCAAGAAGATAGAGAAATAAGTAGCTGCAACGAATCAGTTTGCAGTTAACCCGTAGTACGCAGCCCACTAGCGACTGCATTCACGGAAAATTGTAACGCATTGAGCAGTTCTGCGGCGGCTTCCTCGTCACCGTTTTTCTGTGCCTCACGCCAGCCTCTCAGGAGTTCTACCTGACGTTGGTGAAGTAGACGCAGCGGACGCTCCCGCATTTCCAGTGTACGCAGCATGCGTGGTCGGCGTTCGGCAAAGGTTGATCCAAAGATCGTGTCGATCATTTTGCCCGTACGTTCGAATTCCGAAACGATCATATCTTGAAACTCATCGCGCAGAGCACCGTCTTCAACCAATCCAGCATAAGCGTTCATCAGATCGAGGTCAGCGCTGACGAGGTTCGTCTCCACATTGGTCAAGAGATAGCGAAGAAATGGCACCTCGTGGATGAAGGTGGACAGAGCCTTGAAATCTTCAGGTTTTTCGCTTTTCAGTTTTTCCAAAGCAGACCCGACACCAAACCATCCCGGCATGTAGTAGCGAGCTTGGGTCCATGAAAACACCCAGGGAATAGCACGCAGGTCATCAAGGGAGGGTGTGCCGGTTCGGCGTGATGGGCGGGAGCCAAAGCAACCGTGCTCAAGAGCATCAATCGGCGTCGCTTGACGATAGAACTCGATAAAACCTTCTTTATCGAGAAGTGACCGGTAAGCCTTGCGGCTTTCTACCGAGAGCCAGGACATGATTTCCTGATAATGTGGGTCACCCAGATTGGATGCGCCTTGTTTGTTTTTATTGGCAACACTCACACCGGCTACACCTGCAAGAAGTAACTCAAGGTTATACGCAGCATTGGCGTGGTGAGCATACTTGCGTGGAATCACTTCTCCCTGCTCAGTAACGCGCACGGCTCCAGAGACGCTACCTTCGGGAAGGGAACGAAGGAACCACTGAACCGGACCTGCACCGCGGCTGATGGTGCCACCTCGACCATGAAAGAACTCGCATTGTGCACCTGCATCGTGACAGGCAGTGGTGATCTCGGCCTGCGCTTTCTGCAGTAGCCACTGACCGGACATTAGCCCGCTGTCTTTGTTAGAATCGCTATATCCGACCATGATCGGCATACAGCGCTCACCACTTGGAACAACGCGGAGAAAATACTGAGCGGGGTCGTGCGAAAGGTAATTGGTAACTACTGAGCCAGCACGATCGAGATCATCGCCAGTCTCAAACAGTGGGCACACCGGCTGGCGACTGACCCACATGCCCTCTCTCCAGTCTGCCATGCCTCCCTCTCGGGCAAAAAGATGCACCAGCAGCATGTCCGACACCTGTCTGGTCATGCTAACCACATAGGGGCCGAGACAATCCATTCCGTAGAGACGCGTATGCCTGCGGATCGAGGTATAACACCCCATGACTTTACTGATTTCTGAGTCCTCCTCAGCTTCCCAGGCACGCCACGGACGTTCGTTTTTCAGCTCAGCTAACAAAAACTCAACACGCTTTTCCTCCGACCAGTCAGGAAACCCATCGGCATCCGATATCCCCACCGCCTGAAACATCTGCACCGCCGCCTTGTCGTGAAAAGGCGAGTTTTGTCGGATATCCAGCGTGGCAAGATGTAGACCAAAGACTTCAGCAAGCCGCTTGAGCGGAAAAATCACACCTCGCGAGGTACGGCTGGCACCGACTTGCTCCAAGGTGTTTTCTAACAAATCAAGATCGGCAATATATTCATCCACATGCTTATAGCCGTCTATGGGATCAAGTTTCTCCCGCATGAGGTAGCAGAGACAGCGCCAAGGGTCAGCAGAATTTACAGAATATGGATACTCGGCACGCTCGCCAAGCTCATCGCGCAGCTGCTGGATACGATCGGTCAGTGCGGCTGGCACCTCATCTATGGATGGAGAAATAGTCAACACGGCAGCCGCGGCACGTAGTTCACGGTCGTGCATACGCATCGCGTGCTTCCTTAGCCTGCGCAGGGCATCAGCAGTCACCTTTTCAGTAACGAGTGGGTGACCATCACGGTCACCTCCCACCCAAGTGCCGAACCTTAACCGTGGGTATGCACCAGATGCCCTGAGTTTTTTCAGATCCCAGCCAGCGGACTCCCAAGAGGCTTCTAGGGACATGTCGAGATTACGCAGAGCCATCGGGAACACCTCTCGGAAGTAGTAAATAGCGTTACGCAGCTCGGCGAGGATGCTCGGACGCGAGGCATGGATTTCTCCAGTATGCCAGAGGGTTTCCAGACTGATGCGGATGGAGGTCATGACCTCCGCCAGCGATTCAGGATTGTTTTTATAACGATCCCAGTGAACCAAATCCTTGTAGAGAGCCAGATGGCGCTCACGCACCGTCGGCCGCTTCGCCTCCGTCGGGTGAGCCGTTAGTACCGGAGTGACTGCCACCTCGGGAAGGGTCGCAAGCACATCGTCCTCACTGAATCCCTGCTGCTTGAGGCGATGGAAAATACTAGCCCACATCCCCTGCTCTGCCTCCAACCCAAGGTCACGGCGTCTGCGCACCCGGATCTTTCGCGCCGTGCGCTCCTCCACCATATTGAGAATTTCAAAACAGACAGCCTGTAGCTGCGCCACCACCGCAATGTCTTCGGGTGTTTTGGCATCGTCATTAATCTCGTGCCCACGCCAAGGAATCGACTCCACAAGCCCATCCTCCGCTGGCAATACCTCGGCAAGAATATCCATCAAGGCATGCAGCCGATTCTCCAGCTCCTCGAAACCCTCCTTGCGGTAGTCACGGTTAGCGACTCGGATTTTTTGCGTAGCGGCAGGTGGATTGGCTTCGTTCATATGCTGTTGATCATCAGCACAGCTATGCATTGAGTCCAGAGCGAATGGTGTTCTACTGTGTGAATACCAAGAGCTGGATCGCGATTACGCGGGGTGGTGATTATCAGTTTGCAGCGAATGCCACAAAACATAAGCTCATTGACACATGGGAGAGTCAAAAATATCATCTTACTAAGCTTCCGCTATGTACAACCGCTGCTAATCACCACAAAAAAACAATCATGCATATTCACCGAAACCGAGCCGATAACTGTGTAATGGCACGCATCATGCGCCATGGAAAAATGTACCAGAAAAACTTCACGGTACGCAAATATGGCTCATGGAAAGCTGCCGAAGCTGAGGGTCGCAATTGGATTACAAAACAAAAGAAAACTCTTCCTCCCTCACGAATGAATGAAGAGGGCCGCATGACCAATCGAAACCAATCCGGTGTTGTCGGAGTAAATTTAGCACGGAATGTTAGAAAAAAAGACGGTAAGGAATACGAATACTGGAAATGGATTGCTAAGTGGCCAAAATGCCCTCTCAGGGGTGGTTTGGGCTGGACGATAAGCGAAGATTTGTCAGACGATGACGCTTTCGCACTTGCCTACCTAGCGAGAGAAATGAGAACAGTTAGCAGGAGAAAGCTGCGCGCACAGCTTGAGCTAATCTATGGCTTGCCAGAACACAAGGCGATCATGGCGGAGAAACAGTTGGAGCTGATTTAGGCTGGAGATGCTAAGATGCGTCTTCATTCATGAATAAGTCTGTTCAAACGCACGGTAGCTTATCATGCTGCTGGGGCGATGATACGGATTGAGGAAAATGCGGGTGGCGGTGCCTCAGGGGAAACCTTGGCTAAGCGCATGGAGTTGATGTTTTCAGCATCGGGCGGTCTCGCGGCGTCGCCAGACTTTGAATATCGGGCAGAGCAGCAGCAGATGGCGGTTGCGGTTGCCAAAGCTTTGGAAAACCGGAATGTGCTCTGCGCGGAGGCAGGAACAGGTGTGGGCAAGTCACTCGCGTATTTAATACCGGCTGCACAGTTTTCGTTAGATACGGGTAGGAAGGCGGTAATTTCCACACACACGATCAACTTGCAGGAGCAGCTGATCAGCAAAGATATCCCGCTGGCGAATAAGATTCTCGGTGGAGACTTGAAGGCAGCTTTGCTAAAAGGTCGTGGCAACTATGTGTGTCCGCTAAGGCTACGCCGGGCGATGGACTCCGTAGGTGATCTCTTCAGCACAAGTGAGTCCGAAGAATTAAAAGCAATCTGGGACTGGGCTGAAGGAACCCGCGATGGCACACGGACAGACTTGGATTTTCAGCCCTCACCTAAAGTATGGGCACAGGTCTGCAGTGACGGTAGCGTCTGCACGCAACGCACTTGCGGAAAACGCGGCAACTGTTTCTACCAGAAGGCGCGAAAACTAACCGAGGAAGCGGATATCATCGTGCTTAATCACACCCTGTTTTTCTCCTTGTTTGCGCTGCAGGAACTAACGGATGACGACGTCGGGTATCTTTTTCCCAATGACTTTGTGATTTTTGACGAAGCACACACGTTGGAACACGTCGCGGCAACCCAGCTTGGGCTTCGGCAGAGCCATGCGGGGGTGAAATTTGAAATTCAGCGACTGTATAACCCGAAGAATCGCAAAGGGTTGATGCGTGCGCTTAACAACGCACCAGCCATGAAGGCGGCAGAAAAGGCACTTGATGCGGCGGATGAATTTTTCGACAGCCTGACAGAGGAAGTTGAGTTCGGCAGGTTTAGTAAGGAGTTTCGCGTGCGTAATCCGGACTTCGTGGAAAATACACTTGGCGAGCCGCTGAGAACTCTCTGGCAGGAAATCGAGGACGTTGCCGAGAGAATGGAAAAGGAATCATCCACCAAGGCTGAGCTGATGGACGGCGCCCGGCGGATGCGTGAAATCCACGCGTGTGTTAGAATTTTCCTCGACCAGGAAGATGATGAATCGGTTTACTGGGTGCAGAAAGGTGGACGCGATGGCGATATGCTGAGCATTCACTCGGCACCGGTCAATGTAGCAGATCGATTGAGAAAAATGATGTTTGCCCATGATCGCACCTGCATTCTAACAAGCGCAACGCTTGGAACAGGCGATGAGGAGCTAACTTACTTTCGAAAGCGCATCGGAGCGGAAAGTGCAAAGTGCGTGAAGATCGGTAGCCCTTTCAACTACAAGGAACAGATGCAGATTTACGTGATCAAGTCGATGCCGGATCCGACCAGTGATGACTTCGAATCCGCGCTGATCCAGTGGATTGGTAGGGTGCTGAAGTACACCGAGGGCAAGGCGTTCGTCCTATTCACCAGCTACCGCCTGATGCGCAATGTGGCAGACGCGATGGAGGATTTCTTTTTTGATCACGACTGGAGGCTACTCGTTCAGGGTGATGGCATGGCGCGGCACAAGATGATTGAGGTGTTCCGTAAGGATACCAATAGTGTGCTGTTTGGTACGGATAGCTTCTGGGCTGGTGTGGATGTTCCTGGTGAGGCTCTCTCCAATGTGATCGTGACGCGACTGCCGTTTGCTGTGCCGGATCATCCGCTGGTGGCATCACGTCTTGAGGCAATCGAGGCGGACGGAGGTAATCCATTTGTGGAATACTCAGTTCCGGAGGCCGTGCTCAAGCTGCGGCAGGGTGTCGGCAGGCTGATCCGCACCGCAAAGGACAAGGGGCTGGTTGTATTGTTAGACAATCGCGTCGTCAACAAACCCTACGGAAAGACCTTCCTCAACGCTCTGCCTGATGCCCCTATTAAAATCGTAAACCAAGCGGCCGACGGCAGATAAGCTGAATCAGCTAACCGGAGCCAGAGCCGCAATCGCCCGCTTCATCATTTCCGCCGACCACTGGCCCGGAGCTGTCGGTTCTCCACCGAGGTAGCCGTAGTTCAGTAAAGAGCCGTGCTGGGCATAGAGCAGCCGAGATACTGCGGCCAGTTCCCCCATTCCCATCATCGACATCGGATGGTCATTACGCTTGAGGATACGGGCACATCGCGCGAGATCATCTACCGCATGATGCATGACTGCGATTTTTACGATATCTGCTTCTTCGCTGAGATCGACAAGCCTCTGCATCTCGAACTCAGCAGGCGTTTGATCAAAGTTATGGTATGAGAGTATCAGCCCAACTTCTTGTGAGCGGATTTGATGGATAGTCTCCTGCATGGATTCAAAGGACGCGAGCTCGACATCAATCCAAGTCGCATATTCGGCAACCCTGAGTAAGAGGTCGCCACGCGCCGAAGCATCAAGATTTTCCAACCCTCCTTCTTCCTGACAACGGGCAGTAAATAAGAGAGGAAAATGCGCAAAGCGATCAAGCTCCGACATCAGAGCATCCATATGCTCAGACATGCCATCTAGCCTGATTTCCAGAATGTCGCAAAGCGATGGCAACTCAACCGGCTGGACGCATGCCAGCTGGTTCAGTGTCGCTACCGAGCCGACCACTTGCGGGGACTCGGGAATGGTCACGGTGCGTTCACTCATGGCTGTATGATTAGTCCCATGCCGAGTGATTCGTGTCAATCCCATGCCATAGCAGATTTATGATAAACTTTGGACTTTTGAAAGCCCGCAGAGTGCGGCACAAGAGGCGTGTCCAGATAGGACAACGTAATATGAGCAAGACACTGGGTATTGGACTGGCAGGATTCGGCACCGTTGGCACGGGAGTCTGGGAAACGCTTGAGCGTAACGCAGAACTGATCGCAGGTCGAACAGACGTTCGCGTGCAGATCAAAAGAATCGCCGTCCGCGACATGTCCAAATCACGGCTCGATGGTGCGCCTATGGATCTTTTTACAACCGACTGGGCAGATGTTGTGGCGGATGAGTCCGTAGACATCGTTGTGGAGCTCATTGGCGGCACGACTACGGCATTTGATATTGTAGCGGCTGCACTGAAGGCCAAAAAACCTGTCGTGACTGGAAACAAGGCACTACTCGCGGAACGTGGACAAGAGCTATTCGCGCTGTCACGCGAGATGGACACACCCATTCACTTTGAGGCGGCGGTGGCAGGTGGAATACCGATTATCAAAACAGTTCAGGACTCGTTTGTTGGAAACCGTATCCAGTCGATGGTCGGCATTATCAACGGCACATCGAACTATATTCTCGAGCGCATGACAGATGCCGGACTTGGCTACGAGGAAGCCCTGGAAGAAGCCCAGCAGCTTGGATACGCAGAAGCTGACCCGACACTCGATGTCAACGGCTGGGACGCGGCACACAAGGCCATTCTGTTAGCCACGCTGGCGTATGGATTCACAATTGATCCTGCCAAAGTATACGTTCGCGGCATTGAGAGGGTGCGCGGCATTGATATAGATTTCGCGAAGCGGCTCGGTTTTGTTGTCAAACTCCTCTGCGTGATACGCGAGCACGCTGATGGAACGGTCGAGCTTCGCACGCAGCCCTCATTTATCCCGCAGAGTCATGTGCTCTCTAGCGTAAATGGTGTATTTAATGCGGTGGCTGTGCGTGGTGATGCTGCTGGTGATTCACTGTTCTATGGACGAGGTGCCGGTAAAGACCCAACGGCCTCTTCAGTAGTCGCAGACATCGTCGAAGCCGCTCGTGGAGCATCTCACGACAGCTCACACCGTGGTTTCTTGCCATACCAAGACGCTGGTAAGGTAATGCACATTGAGGATACTGAGACCCCATACTACGTACGCTTTGATGTGACCGACCAACCGGGGGTCATTGCCAAAATAGCCACCTTACTCGCAGACGCAGGCATCGGTGTGTCAGGAACGCATTCCCCAGTAAATGCCGATAACCCAGACGCGGAATTTGTGGACATGGTATTCCAGCTACACACCTGCAAATTTGGCTTGCTCAAGGACACCTTAAAAAAAATCGAAGCTTTGGAGTGTGTTAATTCACGGCCTGTGGTGTTCCGGATTGAAAACCTGAGTTAGTCAGAGGTGAATATCTGCACGGGCCCTACGCCAGATCCACCTTGAACGCTACGCAGTTTGTTCACTGCTTTTTTGATTGCCTCTACAGCGGCGTCTACTTCCTCACGAGTGGTGAAAATGGAGAGTGAAATCCTGAGGCTACTTTTTGCCTGCAAAGGATCAATCCCCATAGCGACCTGCACATGAGACGGTTGTTGCTTCCCAGTCATACACGCACTACCTGCAGAGCACTGCACTCCGTATTCATCTAACAAAATAAGCAAGCCAGCAGCTTCACAGCTTTGAAAAGAAACGTGACTCGTATTGGCTGTGCGATGTATCTCAGAGCCGTTGCGCTGTGCGCCGTCGACCTCATTTTGCAGTCGGCTTTCCAAGTAATCTCTTAGTTCAGCTATGCCAGCGTGATTATCAGCGTCCAATCTCATTTTCATCAGTTCGGCAGCCTTACCCAGCCCGACAATCGACGCGACGTTTTCCGTGCCACTCCTTCTTCCACCTTCCTGTCCGCCGCCTCGGAGCATCGGCCCAAAACGCATACCAGAGCGAATGTATAACGCGCCGACGCCTTTAGGTGCATGAAACTTGTGGCCTGAAATAGAGAGGTAATCCACGGGCACAGATTTCACATCGATGGGTGTTTTGCCTACAGCCTGAATAGCATCCGTGTGAAACGGCACTCCCGCTTCTTTTGCCAAAGCAGCAGCCTCAGCAATTGGCTGGATGACGCCCGTTTCATTATTTGCCCACATCACACTCGCCATTGCAGCTCCTTCCAGAGCAGATCCGAAGGTATCGAGATTCAGCCTACCATCAGGATTAACGCCTACATGCTCTACAGTTATTGCGTGCGTTTGAGCCAGTGCATCTGCATACCGAAGAATCGCACTGTGCTCGATGGCGCTGGTTACAATTTTTCTGCGCTCACCACGCTGGCTCGCGAGGAAAGCGAGCACGGCATTATTGGACTCCGTGCCGCAACCGGTCATGACAATCTCCTCGGGCGAGGCATTAATCAGCGCCGCAACTTGCTCGTGAGCTTTCTCGATCGCTTGCCTGACAATTTTAGCTGCGCGATATCCACTCGACGGATTGTGCCAGTGATCAGTTAGAAAAGGCATCATTGCCTCGAGCACCTCAGGGTGAATCTGGGTGGTCGCATTAGAATCGAGATAGATCATGCCCTTTCATAACGCCGAGTCACTGACGCTGCAAGCAGTCATCTCCACCAACCCCATCCACGGCGTGCCTTACGCTTGTATTTTCCATCGCCCACGCTGACGACTTCTACCCGGCAGCGAGTTAGCCCCTGAGATTTGAAACCGAGTTTTTTAGCGGCACGTGGCGTAACATCAATAATCCGACCCGGAATAAATGGGCCACGATCATTCACCCGCATCTTCAAAGACTTACCATTTTTCAGGTTTGTTACTTTGACCACACAGGGTAGTGGAAGCGTCTTGTGTGCAGCCGAAATATCCCACGCCATGACCTTTTCGCCCAAGGAAGTATTGCCACGTTTCAAACCAAAAAACTTACTTTCATCATACCAGGAGGCAATACCTTCCTGTTTGTAGTTGAGTGCCTGATCCACAGACATCGGCTGGTAGTAGACACCACGAATCGTATAGCTGCGCGTCATGTAACCTTTGTGGCCACCATCACCGCAAGAAACCAGAATCACTGGAAAAAGTGCAAACAAAACGATTATCAAAAACCTCATGTTTTTATGATACACTTTTCTTAATCAAAAAAAAGCAAAAGTCCCACCACACCTTGTCTTGACCTGAGAAGTCCACGAAAGTATAAAGCGGTGCGTTTTTAGCAATCTTCTTAAATCCATACATATTATGACACGCACCGCAATTGAAGGCTGGGCCAAGGGCTTTGTCGTCGTTCTTTTCCTGCTCTTTCTCTACTCTACTTACCGTGTAGGGGACATGATTGGCTGGTTTTAAGGATTTGAGAGTGAGTTGGTTCTGCCAGCAGTTCGGAGGCAAACTTACCGTCCATTAGAGCTCTCTCCTCCTAGTTTGCAGGGGACTCCACCAAGTCAGTCAACCCTGCCGGATAAACATAAAAAGCACCCAAGACTGTTGAGTCCGTGAGTGCTTTCGAAAGAGAATGGTATTACCCGATCAGCCACCGAAGGGGCCTTTTTGAGGCACGTTGATGCTATCATTGGGATATACTTTTTCTCGCATGTGGGCAGGCTTTCTCAGGTCATAGACGTAGCGCTTGCCATTGCGGTGAAGTTCCACACGTTTAATAGAGCCGAAGGCATTCTCACCACCAGCAGCTGAAAGAGCTTGGAACAGGGTCATCCCTCGTGTGAATTGGACAGGGCCGGGTCGCTTCACATATCCACCAACCGTGACGATTTGCGCATCAATTTTTTGAGCTTCTTGGTCTTTGTTAGAAATAACGGTTATACGTGGATTTTGATACATCTCAGCTGATCGGTAAGCGGCTTCGATATTACGAGCTAATGCTGAGCTTGAAAGCCCCCCCGCTCTAATACCGCCCTTTAGCAAGGGGAGAAACACAAAGCCAGACGGGCTAACCACATATTGCCCACTTATGCGGGTTTGTTCGGTCTGAGGCACACCTTTAATCGTGATGTTCAGCGTCGTTTTCGCTGAAATCGATTGAGCATTCAGAGTGCCCCCAAGAGAAAGCACTAGTGCAAAACATGCACAGAATAAGAAGTTAATTTTTTTCATAGTTAATTAGATTTGTTGGATTGGGAGTATACCACAATTTGTAAGGACTGTCAAAATAGAGAATCCCATTAATACAGATCCTCATCGTCTTTAGCAGGCTGTTGCTGTTGTGAAGGTGCTGGTGCAGCTGTAGCAGTATCTTTAGGAATTTCGTCACCGGTTGTTGGCGCGTAATAGGTGTAATAACTGGTGTAGTATTGATACTGGTTATCGCTGCGCACATCAACGTTGTTGAGCACAACACCTATCACATGGCCTCCCACATTTTCGACAGCCTGTTTGACTCGTATCAGCATGTTGCGGGGGAGCTTCCGGTGTTGAACCACAATCATTGTCAGATCTACTTCACTAGCCAACACCGACGCATCACTCACACCCAGAATCGGTGGTGAGTCTACCAGCACGAGGTCAAAGCGCTGCTTAACATCCTGAACTAGCTCAGACATTCTTCGCGAGTTGAGGATTCCAGCTGCATCCGCAGGTAGAATGCCCGATGGCATGAAATAGAGATTATCGACCGGGGTTTGGAGAATCACATCTTCTAGTAAGAGATCTGTAGTCAGATAGTTGGTGAGACCAACCGAATTATTGATGTCAAAGAAGGTATGAAGTCGAGGACGGCGAAGGTCAGCATCAATCATCAATGTGGTGTAACCTCCCTGGGCGCAAATATATGCTAGATTCACAAGTGTGGTCGATTTACCCTCACCTGCTCCGCCGGATACGACAGTAATCGAATTATCCTCAGGATTTTTTCGATTGAATTCGATATTAGTTCGCAGAATTCGATATGCTTCAGCGTCAGGACTCATGCCACTTTGCTTATGAAGCACTCCCACATCTTTTGGTATAACAGCAAGAACTGGCACCTTCAGGAAGCGTTCAACATCTTCTAAGCTCTTGACCGATGTATCTAAATATTCAAGACAGAACGCAATACCAATTCCAAATATTAGTCCTACAACTGCACCCAACGCAAGGTTCAGAGGAATGTTGGGGCTGACTGCGTCGTCATTAATTTCAGGGATTTGGTGGACAATGATATTCGTTGGGGGGATTGCAAGTTTAGTCCTCTCAATATCATACTTAATCTGCATTTGATCCTTAATACCTTGAGCCGTTTCGTAATCCTTACGAGCAATGTTGAACTCCTGAAAAGCGCGAGCTCTATCAGTTCCCTCATCTTGTTTTTTATCTCTAACTTCACGCATCTTTTTTACCCTACCCTCGATGATAGAGAGACGATGCCTTAAAGATTCGCGCACATTAACTGCCCGCTTTTCCAGCCCTTTTCTCAGTTCCTCGATACGGGTTTCACGCATGACAATATCAGGGTGCTTTCCACCGAGTCCTGATGCTTTAGCTGTCTGAAGTTCGCTCTTTGCTTCTTCATACTTGTTATAGGCTTCTTTAAAGCCAACCTCGGGCAACTCCGCAGCAAGTCCCGGAAGATCTTCGTCATTCACGGCAAGTAATTTATCAATCTGAAATTTGATTTGATCCCTCTCCCGCTCAGCTTCATATAATTGCTTTTCAGCTAACTGGCGTAGTTCAAGCTCCCCTCCGATTGTTTCTCCCCCTCTTTCACTTTCCACCCAAATGACACCAACCTTCTCGGCAATATCCATTAACCTCTTTCGCAACTCAGCAACTCGGTCACTTTTATTTTGAAGCTCTACCTTGATAGCTTTGAGTTGCTCCCGCCTTACACTCATTTCCATGTCGTATCGTCGGTCACGATATGCTTCATAAACCGCCTGCGCAATCTGCTGCGCTTCTTCTTTTTTCCTGTGTCTAACTGAAATCTCAATAAGGTCTGTTCCACGCCTTTGACTGGTATTCACAATGCCTCGAAGAGTATTCAGCACCGACTTTCGGTCTTGCCCCCATCTGGTCTCTAATTGAATTTTGTCTATAGCACGTCCTAGTGTCTCACGCGCAACAATAATCTCAAACTGAGTATTCATAAACTGGCGTGTCATTGGCATACCAGTGCTAGTTCCCCGCATTCCAACTGGATCCACTTCGTTGATAGGCTTTACCTCGACCAAAGCAGCGCTCTGATACTTCTTGGGCATTACATACGTAATCACAGCAGCAGTAAGGAAAACTAACAGGAACGTAAGCAGAATAACTCCATACCGGTTTTTGAGTACTTGCCAGTAGTCTATGGCATGCAGTGCGGCTTCGTTTTGATTGGCGTTTGGATTTTGCATATTTTAAGTCCAGATAAATTGTGGTTACTGCTTACACGGTATTTACAGTGTCAATTTGCAGCTCAGGTGTTGTCTCCAAGAATTATGGAATTGTAAACAAAAAAGCCGTCGCAATGTAAGACATCGCGACGGCTAATATGTTCGGATTTTTCGACAGTAAAATTAGAACTCAACACGAACACCAAGTGACGCACGATTGCGCTCATAAGTTCGGCTGGCTGCATTTGGACCGATACCACCACTCGAATCACTGTCAGTCCAGTTGTAAGAGCCAGTCAAGTAAAGACCATCGTTGACCTTGAATGAGAAACCAAGGTATAGGTTGATTAGATCTTGATCAAGATCGGCGATAGCGGCTCCACCTGGCACAAGACGACCATCTTCCATGTCTGTCATGATGTAGTTGATTCCACCATGTAATGTTAGCTGTGGTGAAATAACGTAGTCGGCAGATACCCCAAGACGGAATGTAGTGTTGGTGTCGTACGTGCTAGCAACAAAACTAGTTCCATAATCCTCTACACTGTAACGAGAGAATACACGAAGACTAAACGCCTCATTAACACGAGTCCGAAGAGCGATTTCAGCGAATGGGTTATCACCATCGGTACCGTTATCTACATCACGCATTTGAACACCTGCTTTGGCTGCTAACACAGAATTTGGACTGAATCGGTGTTCAACCCCAAGCAAAATGTAGTGGTTCGTTGAGTCCGCTGCAGTTCCGCTCGCATCTGTCCAGCTGTAGCGATAATCGAGTGTGAAGTTTGTCTGCTCAGTTGCACGATATCTAAATTGGTTGTAAATCGACGATACTGTGCGGTCGTTGCTGCTACTAGCGCTGCTGTAATCAAGACCACGAATCTTGAAACCAGTGTAAGTGCCGAAACGCTCAGACCAACGATAACCCACTGCGTTGTCGGTCTGGTAGTGGAGATACTCATCAATTAGTCGATCAGTTGTAAGGCCGTAGCTGTAATCGGGCTCAAGCTCATATGCAACGTAGTTTCTACTACTGAAGCGAAGTCTCTCGCTAACACGATGTGCCCAGTTTGCGGAAAAACGAGCCTGACCGAAAATGTCATCTGAACCAACAGCTGCTGGAGAATCAATGTAGTATATACCACCAACACGAGCAAATACATCCCAAGTAGTTTGCGGAGTGATACTGACGAGAGTTGTTCCTACGTAGGCACGCAAGAAAGCAACATCATCTTCGAAACCAGCTGCCCCGGGGAGAACAGTAGGAGTGACGTTGTCATCAATACCAACCTCAAGACCAGCATTCCACTTTAGTGGTGAGCTTTCCTTAGCTTCAGTGTTAGGTGCTAGATCATAGAGACCTTGTGCAGCAACAACTCCAAAGGATGCCATCAATATTGAACCTGTAATTATTTGTTTTTTCATAGCTATATAATAAATTAATTGAATTAGGACGTTTGGCTTGACTGATGTTTATAGAGATCAGCCAAAGGGGGCGTCCATAGATGATTAGTCAGTTGCTGAAGGAGGGGTAACCGTGGGTGGCTGAAGGCCATCACCGGGAGGGAACAGTGGAAAACCACCAGGGCCACCAGGAGTAGGTCCTACAACGTTAACAACGCTGCCACCAGGACCGCCTGGGGTGTAGGGGCGGTTACATGTGCCACAGATGATTTGAGACAATCCAAGAGGAAAATCGAGAACATTGTGAGCGCCCGGTGCTTGGTAATCGTATGGACGCTTACATTCAGTGCAAACTTTAGCATCTTTCTCACTACCCTTCGCGCTGTAGCCTGAGTCACCGCTGCCAGCACCGTATTTTGTAACGACTGCCTGAACTTCAGCGAGTGCGTCAGGAGCAACCGCAACGGCGCACTGACCAATGATACGAACCTTTTCAGGTGCGGAAGAAATTGCAGATTCGACGATACCAGCTACAAGTTTCT
Source organism: Akkermansiaceae bacterium (assembly GCA_045106535.1). Taxonomy (GTDB): domain Bacteria; phylum Verrucomicrobiota; class Verrucomicrobiia; order Verrucomicrobiales; family Akkermansiaceae; genus Oceaniferula. The sequence continues at coordinate 20,654 of JBGCEU010000071.1, forward strand.
TATCAGCGTCAGATGCTACGATAGCAGCTTTGACGATTTCACAAGCGCATGATTCGTTCTGTGCAACGCTGGTCTTAACCAACTCAAGAACTTTGCTAGGCTGGGCGGTCACTGCTTTTTTAACAGCTGTGTAGATCTGGTAGCAATCTTTTTTGTCTGCCTGAGCAGGTGTTACCAAAGCAAGCACAGCGCCAAACAGCGCGTATTTAGTTATGTTTTTCATAGTTTGTTGATCCTTTCTTAGGGTGAGTGGATAATCCTGTCGTTTTTCATTTCAATAAGCGGGTAGCGGGAATCGAACCCGCATAATCAGCTTGGAAGGCTGGAGCTTTACCATTAAGCTATACCCGCAAGGGTGAGAGCATTAAAACGTCCTAAGCACCACCTAGCAAGAACTAATTTGAACTTTCCGAATGTTTTTTAAAACTTATTCAAACATTGTTTGACAGCAAAAGAGCTAAACCTTCTCTAGAAAGAAGTCCAAAAAACAGCAACCCTGATTGCTTTCAAAGTCCAGTAGGGTGATCAATGAATACCCATTCCAGCTTTTTTAGGCGCGCTAATTCTTCAGCGAGCGCTATGACGCCAAACGTTTCTGTGGCGTAGTGCCCAGCATAAATCAGATTAATTCCAAGCTCTTCGGCCATAGGATAAGTCCAGTGAGGGCCCTCACCTGTAATAAAGGTATTTATTCCCTCCGCATGTACTGCCGCCACCTCGGAGCCAGCTCCCCCAGTGATAATACCCACTCTGCCCACCTGGCTATCACCACCTGGGCAAATGTGAACTGGTGACTTCAGCACCTCCGTAATTTTCTCCTCGAGATCTGACAGGGAAAGATCCATATTTCCTGAAATGCCCAGCTCAATTCCTTTCCATAAAAAAAAGGGTTTCGTATCAGTAATACCAAGAGCCTTCGCCAGGAGGGCGTTATTTCCAAGAACAAGATGTATATCTAATGGGATGTGGGCGCTGTAAATGGCCATATCTCCATCTATGGCTGATTTAAGTTTTTTGAAATTAGCCTTCGTCACAGGCTGTGCTCCCTGCCAAAACATGCCATGGTGGACAACTAGAAGATCAACCCCATCTGATATGGCCTTTTCGATAACAGGCAAAGAGGCGTCGACCGCAGCTCCCACTTTGGTGACTTTCCCTGAATTCTCTAGTTGCAGGCCATTGATAGCCCCTGGGTAGTCTGGCACTTTCTCGATGTTGAGTTCTTGATCTAAAAATCTGACGATGGCCTGCAATTGAGTCATGATCAAAGCTTAGAAATATACTTATTTAATCCCATCAAAAAATAGTGATCTCAAAAACTAATCTTTTTCTATTTGAAGATGCTCTATTAGTAATGCCTTTAGAGTGGCTACATCTTGGGGAACACCCTGTAGGACAATCGAATCCTTAAGAATCAACTTCGGCATGACGGGAGTTTTTTTTACGAGATCTTCATAATCTCTAACATTCTGCCTCAACAAAGCTTCGATTTGGCTATTACTGACAGATCCCATCTTATCTTCGCCAACTAGAGAGTAAGCCATTGCTTCGGCTACTTCCATTGGTTGTTGATGGTATTCGAACAACCATTCGTGGAACTCGCCGAACTTCTCAGGTTCCGCAAGCCAGACCCTGAGTGAAAGCCTAGCAAAGTCGCAAGCATTTTCATGATCCTTAACTCCTAGTGGCAAGTGAGGATTACAACTACGGTTAAGCGGCACCGGAAGTACAATAATGGACAATTTTTTTGGATAATCCTCCTGAATTGCCTCCAAGTTTTTGTGAACCGCCTTGCACGATGCACACGTATAATCAAAATATTTTACTATGACATGTTCGGCGTCAACAGAACCCAGGTGCGGCAGGCCACTAACACGATAAGATTTATCACCTCCGAAAAATGTCACCAGCCTGCCTTCTCCTTGAGTGTGCGGATTGGTAACATCGTTCTCGACACCATTACTGATGACCACATCTTTGTCCAAACGGTGTGTGTCTGGAGCAGGCCCAAAATATTGGGTAACAGCAAGTCCAATGACGCTTGCTATACCTATGATAGAACCCCAAATATAATTGGAGATCCGACCGCCTTTCTTAGCTTCGATGAACAAAACAAGAAAAGCTATCACCACCCCCAGCGAGTGCATTGCCATGCAATAAGGGCAAATTGTATTCAATATGAGCAGTTGCAGAGCGGTGAACCATACGGCAGCAGCTATCATCATGAAAGCGGCCACAATCCTGAGTCGTTCGCCGAAGCGTATGCGAAATAGCAGACTAGCAGCCACAGCAAGATAGAGCAGTGAGGAAAATAGGCTCACTGGGATCGTGCCGAATACGACCGACCATTTACTGCCTAACACATTCTCACAACCACTACCTTTACCACAACCTGCTAGCGAATCGATTTGACCGGTCATTTTTTCAACCGTCAGCCAGACACTCAACCCCGCCGCGATGATGCAAAGGAACACTAACAACCAACCAACCGGAGATGTCTTTTGTGAGTTCATTAACAGCAATATACCTGACTACTAATCCCTCCTGACAGGTGTCCCGTTCTCATCTAGCTGCACCCAGTCATCACCATCTTGATGGCGGCGCCAACCGTTGATTGCAAAAAGAAGGGTCAGTGCTAGAAAAAAAATCGCGCTCTCCATGATGAAAGGGCTGGTAATTAGAGCAAGACAAGCCTGACCCAGCTCTCCTGCATAGCCGGGAAGAAATGCTGATGCAGCAATAACGCCAAGCCCCAGAAAAAAAACAACGATAAGCCCAACACCGACTGCAATTTGTTTTTTTGAGTTCATCGGTTAGGATTTTTTCTTAAACCACTTATTGAGTAACCCCTTGGGCTTATCACTTTTTTCAGGCTCAGCCCGAGGGGTTTTATTTTTTTTGCGTAGCGCCGATTTTTTAACGGGGCGCGGCTTTTCAACCTCAGCCTTTTTAGACTTCTTGAAAAAGTGATGAAACAGGCCTTTTTTCTTTCCACTGGGTTCCTTCGATACCGCTGGTTTTGGTATGCTGGCTTTGCGAGATTTCTGCCCTCTCTTTGCTGGCTTTTCTTTTTTAGTCGATACCGTAGATGCTGAGGATTTTTTGTTGAATAGCTTCCACAGCAGCCCCTTCTTCTCGGATTTATCGACATTGATCACATCGGCAGGCTTCTCATCAGCAACTGGAGGTTTTTTTGCCTTAGCCACTGCAGTATCTGGCTTAATTAGTTCTTTCGGAGGTCGTTTAGCAAAGAGTTTGGCAAACAATCCACCTGAAGACGACGCACCGGATACAGCGCGTGTCTTTTTTCCTTGGCTTTTAGCGATACGTGCAGCCGCTACCTCTGTCGGTCCGGAATTTCGCATTGCCACTGGGCGCTTATCATCTAGCCAACCGTAGGTATCGAGATATCGCATGAAATCTTTTGCATCAATTCGGTCGTGGCGCTTGAAGCCGAATGACCCAAGCCACCATGGATTGGTAACAACAAACTCACCCGTTGACGGATCGTAATCTCTCAAAACGACGGCATGACCAGAAGTAGCACGTTTATTTGATCCACTTGCCCAAGGATACTGTACGAGTCCAGCGCCGACGCTGCCCTGCTCAAGAAGTTTTACAATGTGAGGTAGTTTGCTTGCACTGCGGCGTGCGTTGACCTGCTTGTATGTGAAATTCCCTGCAAAATTACGCACCCCTGCACGATTGCCTGGTTTGATTTGGAGGGCATCTAGAACACCACTCTTGCTGAGTAGTGCGAATTGCTCCTCCACGATGCTTGATTTCTCAGCTCTTGTAAGCGGCCTACCGAGACGTGACTTCATCTCAGATGCCTTTCGATGAACAGTCATTCGAGCTGCACGAAGCTGGTTCATATACATTGGCAACCCTGCTTTGAATGCACGAGAATAGGGATCCTCTGCCGTGCTTAGAACACCATGTTTCTTAACCTCTGCCGCGACACGATCAAGAGTAGCGCCCTCACGAAATGTCCAGGGTAGCTGACGATCCACTGACATGGTGAGCTGCCTCAGTATTTCTTGTCTCTCGTTTAGCCCTCTAAAATACACACGTAGGAATAGATCCTTTTCAGAGAGATCTGATGACATTCCCTCACGCTTAAGTCTCTCCTCGTACATGCTAGCAACTACAAATGAGTGGCATGAACCCACAGAACCTTGAGTAGACGGTGTCGAAGGTGCATTTAATTGATCAGTCAACGAACACGAATTAAGCGCCAAGGTCACAACACACACAATCAGCCCGCGTGTAAGAGGCATCATGGCGTTGCTGTTCTTATTCTGCATCATCACGAAATATTCCTAACCAGCTAGCCTGCATGGCGCAAACTATTTTTATGATTCTTAAGGACATAACTGTTGATAACAAGACCCTAAACTTAAACAAAAAAACGCACAGCCGAGCGTGAGCCCAACTGTGCGTGAGTGAGTTGTGTGGTAAATTTATCCTCCAAACAAGCCCTTGGCCTTGTCGAGCAAGTCACCTGTGTCAGGCATTTCGCCGTTGACTGCAGAATCAACAAACCCCTGAACATTCTCAGGCAGTTTGTCTTTCACAAAGCCAAGCACAGTATCGATTGCTTGTTGGCTAACAGCTTCGTCTAAACCTAGCTTATCCATCAGTTGTTTTTTAAGTTCTTCCATGAGTTCTTAGTCTATTGTTGTTAATTTTATTTAGAAAAAATACCGGGAACAGGGGTCGAACCTGCACGCCCAAAGGGCACTAGATCCTAAATCTAGCGTGTCTACCAATTCCACCATCCCGGCTTGGGTTGGGAGGACTATAGAGAACTACCGGATTATGGCAACGGGTTTCTTTCCTGAAATGATAGACATGCTACGGTCTGGAATAGTCACATTGTTTTTAGTCACACAGCAGCAAGTGCGTGATCCATCGCCTCCAGAGTTCTCGATATTTCACTCTCACCATGAGCCACGCTGATAAAGCCCGTCTCATAAGGGCTGGGAGCCACATAAATACTTTGTTCCAGCATGGCCGTGAAAAACTTCCTGAATGCTGCAGTATCGGCAGTCATCACAGAATCAAGATCAACAATTTCTTGATGAGTGAAGAATAGGCAAAACATTGAGCCAACACGATTAAATTGGTAATCTAGCCCCTTCTTTTCTAACAATCCACGTATCCCCTGCTCTAGCTGGGCTCCGAGTGTCTCTAATCGACCATATCCGTCTATCCGCTCCATCTCCCGTAGCTGTGCCAAGCCAGCTGCCATCGCAAGCGGATTGCCACTCAGCGTTCCTGCTTGGTAAACAGGCCCGTCTGGAGCCAAGCAATCCATGATATCTGCGCGGCCACCAAACGCGCCGACAGGTAGTCCACCACCAATCACTTTACCCATGGCGGTCAAATCAGGTTTGATTCCCTCCAGTTCCTGCACACCACCCTTGGCGACGCGAAACCCGGTCATGACTTCATCAAAAATAAATACCGATCCATTCTCCGCAGTCACGTCACGCAGCCCCTGCAGATATCCTTCCTTCGGAAAAATAAGTCCCGCATTTGCCGGATAGCTTTCCACGATGACGGCAGCAATCTCATTGCCCATATCTGCAAACACAGAACGCACCCTATCCAAATCATTGTAGGGCAGGATAATCGTTTCTGCCGCGAATGCAGACGGCACACCTGCCGAGTCCGGCTCACCATGAGTTAAGGCACCGGATCCAGCCGCGACCAACAGGCTGTCGACGTGACCGTGGTAGCAGCCCTCGAACTTGATGACCTTATTTCGCCCGGTAAATCCCCTTGCTAGGCGCACGGCACTCATCGTGGCTTCGGTTCCTGAGTTCACCATGCGGACTTTCTCCACCGACGGCACCCAGTCCACAATAAGTTCAGCCATCTCGACTTCATAAGGATTAGGAATACCAAACGATACACCGTTTTGCGCAGCGTGGTGCACGGCCTCCAGTACGCATTCCGGAGCGTGCCCTAGAATTGCAGGACCCCATGTGCCCACGTAATCGATCATTCTATTTCCATCGACATCCTCAATCATGCAGCCTTTTGCCTTACTGACAAAAAATGGCTCACCATCGACATTTCGAAAAGCACGGACGGGCGAATTCACCCCACCGGGAATGGTCTGCTTTGCCTGTTTGAATAATTCCTTAGATCGATCTTGTTTCATGGGAAAATGCACCCTTTTTTGGGAACAGCCGCAACCTGCTTCAGGGACAGTCAATTTGCAAGGCTACATGCTTTTTCTGAACAATTTGACTCTACAGCCACGTTTCTTGGAATAAGAAGACATTTACTCGCGTCATAGCTAATAACCACATATGAAAAAGACACTTACTCTAACGATAGCCGCTTCGGTCATCTTTGGCTCCCTTCAAGCCAGAACATGGACGAGCGCAGAAGGCGGAAAGACCTTTAAAGGCAACTATGTCAGCCACACTGATGATTTTGTCACTGTTACCAGAGGGCTTAAAAAAGTCCGATTTAAAATATCCCTGCTTTCTGAGGACGATCGCAAATGGCTCGAAGAAAAAAAAGCAGAAGCTTCTGAGCCTGCGGAGAAAAAAAGCGGCGGTGATCTGGGTAAGATTGGCGAGAAGCTTGCGGGCAACATGGTCAAACTAAGCGAAAGCAAGTACGAAGACTACATTGCTGAAACGGTTCCTGAGTATTATATCGTCTATTACACAGCCAGCTGGTGAGGTCCTTGCCGCGCATCCGTCCCACAGTTAGTGGCGACATACAATTCAAAGATTGCTCAAAACGATAAAGTCGAACTCATCATGGCTAGTGCGGATCAAGACCCGAAAGCCGCATTGGCATGGGCGAACAAGCATACGTTCCCTTGGCCTACAGTGATGACTAAAAAAATCCAAAAAGCAGGACTGGCGAAATACAGAGCTGGGTATGTGCCCCAGTATGTCCTGATCGACAAAGATGGCAAAAAACTAGCCGAGGGCAAACAAGCTTGCCTCGATAAAGCAGCCGAACTCAGCAAATAGGCTCACAATAGACTAGCTCATTTATCACACCCGGATCTGCTCATCGACCTGAGCGCTCCGGGTGTTTTTTCGTAAACGTACGGCACAAGTGAGGGCTGACGATCACTGCTTTTATTCCCCATCCTCCATCACATAATCTAACAAAATACTTTGTAACTGGAGATAAAACCGATCACGGAAATGCGCACTCTTCAATTCCGCTGGGGCATCATCAAAAGCATCTCTACCGTGGAGTTCGTATCGCGCCTCAAGCGACAGACGTGCTTGATTGATGGCACCGTACCATTTTTCCGCATCGTGCCGTTTGATGAATACTCCTTGGCCATTGTGCTCGCGCGCGTCATCGATGGCAGCTTGAACAAACTTACACTGTGAACTGAAATTTTTCTCTAAATCAGGCACAACATATTCTTCCCAATCATCCTCATCATCCATGAGTCCGGCGAGCGATTCCGCAAGATGGGCTGGTCTGCCGATATCGGTGCTTATCGTCTCCAGAACCATCCAGTCGGCCTCGGACTCGGGCTGAATAACAAGACCTCCTTCAAGTGTCGGAATCACGTTCATTAGGTTGCCTTCTCGATCGTTGATTTGAGCTGCCAGCCATGAAGCTGCTGCACATAAAATTCCGCCTTCTCTCTGGCACCGGTCCAAACCACGGATCGTCCCTTAGTGTGTACCTCCATCATCAATAGGGTGGCTTTTTGTTCATCGTAACCAAAAACCCTTTTCAACACCATAGTCACATAACCCATGAGATTTACGGGATCATCCATCACCAGCACACTCCATGGAGTGTCTTTCTGAGTCTTAGGTTTTACCTTCTTGCTAGTTGTTGGGCTTGGCATCTTTGGTGGAATGGCGATTGGGCAGGAAAATAGGAAGCGGGTCAAGCCCTCTATCAATCGAGTTCACAAAATGCCTGCCCAAGATGCTCAATAACGTCGCTGGCGAGTAATGATTGCTCAGATTGTTTGCCGCGATGTATCGCAATTTCAGCTGACCGACCACAAAGCCATGCTCCCAAGCGGGTTGCATTGCCTTGGCCACTCCCTTGCCCTAACAGTGAGGCAATCACTCCGGTGAGAACATCCCCCTGACCACCACTTGCCATTCCAGCGTTTCCACTACCATTCACAAACACGGGCTCTCCAGATTTAGCAATCAAACTGCGAGCGCCTTTAAACAGCAGGCAAACGTCAGGAAATTGATCTCTAAATTTTCTCACCACATCCAGCCGATTCATATTTTCCGATTCAGGAAATAAACGCTGCATTTCCCCAGGATGGGGAGTCAAAACCATATTCGATCTCAGATGCTCTTCTACTCCAAGGCTTGCGATCCGATTCAATCCATCTGCATCCAGGACAAAAGGAACTTCAATCCGTCGCAAAAGGTCAACAAAACCCTCGTCTCCAGATTGCATTCCCAAACCCGGCCCAATCGCAAAGGCGTCAAATTTCTCGACCTCGATCTCAGTCAGCGATTTTACTGGTCTGATCATCACCTCGGGAGGCAACATGGGTGCGAGTAACGGGTAGTTTTCCTGTTCACAAAAAAGGGTCACCAGACCTGCGCCGGCTCTCATGGCTGCCGTGCTACACAAGACCGCAGCGCCGAGCATGCCACGCGACCCAGCAATGACACCCACACGACCCGCATTTCCCTTGTGAAAATCATGTGGTCGCCGGCTCAGCAGTCCACTCAAGCTGTGCCTGTCGGATAATCGAAGGTCACCTCCTTCAGGGAGAGGTAATTCTGCAAGAGGTATGGTTTCGATTGAACCTGCGTGATTGACGGCGGCGGGCATAAGAAGCCCTTGCTTCGGCACACCTACCGTTAGTGTCAGATCCGCCACCACAGCCCCTTTGCTTGGCTCGCCAGTATCACCATTGACACCCGAAGGAATATCCATTGCCACCACAATCGTGCGCTGGGAGCTCCCTTGGGAATTGATCCAACCAGCTTCACTCGCGAGTGGGTCACGCAGAGAACCGAATCCACCAATACCTAACAATCCGTCAAGAATAAGTCTTGTTTCAAAGAACTTGCTGTCCGAAAAACCCTCCAAGCCCTCAAGCTCACGCCACTTTTTTCTAGGAAGCGCACGGAGGTTGTTTCTATCTACAGCGCACCGAACCGATACAGACCAGCCCGCGCGAGCCAGGTATTTGAGCGCAACTAGTGCATCGCCGCCGTTATTCCCACTACCAATGCATGCCACTGCCTCGCCAGCGGCTGGATACCTTCGCATAATAGCAGCCGCGATACCTCGCCCTGCTTTCTCCATCAGATCTTCCGGCGTGGTATCTTTTTCAAAAGCACGCTCTTCTAACAATCGCATTTGTTTGCATGTCAGGCATCCCATCGCAGAGCCAGACTAGCGTGGATCTCGGAAAAACCCAATCAGTTTCCGGCCATCGCCGCGAGCTTGTGATTAAGCGCGATCGAGCTCCGCAAGCTCTGCATTTGAGCTACAAGATGCGCGTGATCCTTACAGATCTGCCGGCATACTGGATCGCTTCCGGCGTGGTTACTGACATAGCGACCAACTTCACAAAAATGCTCCTGCATCTCAAGCTCAATCAATCCAATTTCCGCAGTGAGCTGGGATACATCTTGGTTGGCCTTACCAATATTCTGGTAGGCCTCGGATGCCTCTTGCCTCAAGCGACCACGGTCTTCGGCAATGGTTTCCTCAAGCCTTGTAATAAGCTCATCGAGCTTCGAGATACGTAACCCTACCTCATCACGTGATGCTTTTAGCCTGGTAAACTCGGATTTGAATCCAACCATCTTGTTTCGCTCTTCACGAATGATTTCCTCAGTTCCTTCCTCATCACTGAGCACTTGGACTTTGGTGCGTGATGCATCAAATTTCCTGCGTAGCTGACGCGCTTGAGAAATAACTAGGTCACGCTCGGCAACAAGACCCTCAGACTTGGTGATTAGCTCATCACGCTTTTTCTCGAGAGCCAAGCAACCTTGGTTTGATCTGCTCAAAATGGCATTTCGTTCCTCGTGCGACATATCGAGTATGTTTCCTGCATTACCGACCTTCTGCTCAAGGTCTTTTTTCTGCATAGAAAGCTTACGTAGTGTCCAATACTCAACACTGATCGACTCAATATCCTCTGCTTTTTCCCAGACATCCTCGCCAAGAATTTCCTCTGCCATACGAAGCAGGTGCATTTCATCGGCAGCCTCGGACAGGCGCTTGTTTTTCCGATGAAGACCAAAGGAAAGACAAACACGGGCTAACAAGTATCGAGAGCTATTCATGAACTGAGTTTGACGAATGAATTAGTCACCTAGTCACTTTTTGTTTACCATCGCTTGCAAACTTTTCACCACATTAACATCCTCAAGTGTGGTCATATTTCCGGTGGCCTTGCCTGTAGCGACAAGTTCCTTCAGTAAACGGCGCATGATTTTACCAGATCGCGTCTTAGGCAGAGCTGGAGTGAGATAGACATCATCAGGCTTGGCAATCGCTCCGATCACCTTGCCGACATGATTGCGTAGCTCCTTCATCAGAGCTTCGCTAGATTTCACACCTCCCTTGAGGGTGACAAATGCGGATATCGCCTCGCCTTTCACCTCGTGGGGTCGGCCTACCACCGCAGCTTCTGCCACAGCCTTGTGCGCAACTAGCGCACTCTCAACCTCAGCTGTGCCGAGGCGGTGACCCGAGACGTTCAATACGTCATCAAGGCGACCAACGATCCAGAAGTTCCCCTTGCGGTCACGGCGGGCACCATCGCCAGCGGTGTACATGCCCTTGTAGTCGCCCCAGTAGGTGTCGCGGTAGCGTTTTTTGTCGCCATAAATGGTGCGCAGCATACTTGGCCACGGCTGGCGAATCACCAGCTTGCCGCCTTCATTTGCCTTACACTCATTGCCTTCTTCATCAAGAATCGCAGCATCGACACCAAAGAATGGAAGCGTTGCGGTTCCCGGCTTGATCGGCGTGCAGCCGGGCAATGGCGAAATCATGATGCCGCCAGTCTCAGTCTGCCACCAAGTGTCAACAATCGGACAGCGCCCGCCGCCAATTTTATTGTAATACCACATCCATGCCTCGGGGTTGATCGGCTCCCCTACGGTGCCTAACAAGCGAAGCGAAGAAAGGTCATGTTTTTCTACCAAGTCATCACCTGCCTTGATGAACGCACGAATCGCAGTAGGTGCCGTGTAGAAAATACTGACGCCATACTCCTCGACAATTTGCCAAAAACGCGAGAAGTCAGGGAAGTTCGGTGCACCTTCATACATGATCTGAGTCACACCGTTCAGCATCGGCCCGTAGGTGATGTACGAGTGCCCGGTGATCCAGCCGACGTCAGCCGTGCACCAGTAGACATCGTCATCACGCATGTCGAAGATGTATTTGCAGGTCGCGTAGGTGCCGATCATGTAGCCACCGGTCGTGTGCAGGATGCCTTTGGGTTTTCCTGTGGAGCCGGAGGTATAGAGAATGAACAAGGGGTGCTCGGAATCGAATGCCTTCGCCTTGTGTTTTGCAGACGCTTTAGCGGCCTCATCATGCCACCAGACATCACGACCACGCTTCATCTTCACCTTGTTCTCTGTGCGCTGAAGCACGATGACTTTTTTCACCAGCTTGTCACGCTTGAGCGCCTCATCGACATTCGCTTTTAAATCCACCACGCCACCCCGGCGCCAACCTCCGTCGGCCGTGACCACGCATGTGGCTTCTGAGTCGTCCAAACGATCCTTGATCGACTCCGCAGAGAAGCCGCCAAAAATCACCGAGTGTACGGCACCGATTCGTGCGCACGCGAGCATGGCAACCGTCGCCTCCACCACCATTGGCATGTAGATGAGGACGCGGTCTTTCGATTTCACACCATTTGATTCTAACACATTAGCAAAACGGCATACGTCACGCTGAAGTTGATAGTAAGTCAGGGTGCGTTTGTCACCGGGCTCGCCTTCCCAGATGATCGCCGCTTTATTACCACGACCTTCCGTCACATGGCGATCCACACAGTTGACGCAGACGTTGGTTTTTCCACCAACAAACCATTTTGCATACGGAGCCTTCCAGTCGAGCACCTTGCTCCATTTTTTGTCCCAATGAAGCTCCTTCGCCTCGCGCGCCCAAAAGACATGTGGCTTCTCGACCGACTCTTTGTGCATGCGCTTATACTGCGCCATGCTCGAAATGCGGGCTTTTTTGGAAAACTCCTTTGACGGCTTGAACTCGCGGTCTTCGCTGAGGTGGCTTTCGATATTTTTACTCATGTGTCTGGTGCAAATTGATTACCCGTCAAAACTAACGATTGCGTGCCACTTGGCAATCATACTTTTTTGCTTCTCAGACATCATCATTCCAATTCCTCTAGACAAAACTGACGAGTCAATCCGGCATCAAATCTTGGGTGATTTTCTCCTTGTCGAACCTCTGAATCCCTGCAAAATCTTTTTCATTCATTATGAAACACACAAAGCACTACATTTTATCCGCAACAATCCTCCCCATGAGCCTGATTGGCTCAGCTCATGCTGCGGTGATTGCATCGACTGATTTTGACTTGCGCACTGTCAGCACAAATACAGCTTCCAATTTGAACTGGGTTCTCAATGGCATAGATGATCCAGGTAGCATGTCGGCAAACTTAAATGGTGGTGGAGCCCAGAACCTTTTTGATGGTGCTGGGACAGATTCCAAAACCATCTTTGCTCCTGCCCGGAACTATGGAAACAACGGAGGCTCATGGATCACTACGGTCGATATTGTGGTATCTGCAGGCAACAACGTTACCATCTCGGACGTAACCTTTGATTATTGGGCCATTAGTGGATCGGGAAATCAAAACGTCACCCGTGAAGCTGACTTCAAGGTCACGCTGTTTAATCCTTCAGCTACAGCCGTCGGCGGCGTCTTCTCAATCAATGATGTGTCAAATGGCGCCACTCCGGGTATTGGCACACTCGTAACCGCTACATTTACACCTGTCGCTCTTACCGCTCCCGGAACCTACACCCTCGAGATCGAAAGTGGTGAGTTAGGTGGTGATGATGAGACTGGCAATCACTCCGGCATCGACAATCTTTCGATTAACGGAACCGTGACCCCTATTCCTGAGCCATCCTCATTCGCCTTGCTTGGTCTCGGTGCACTGGCTGCTCTTGGCCGCCGCTGTAGACGTTAAGCTGACTGCAGTTTAATCTGCAGATTTAAAAATCACACAAAGGCCCGCCTAATCCGGCGGGTCTTTTTTTGCATGGGTGTGAAGGCACGTTCTAGCTGATCAAAGTCCCGACACGCTATCTGCGCCGCTTCGGAGGACGACCCGGTGAGCTTCCACGGCTCTGCTTTTTTGCCGGGCGATATGTTTGTTTCCCAGCTGACTTACGAGCCTGCTTTTTAGCTGCTGGCCGATGGCGTTTTGCTCTCTCTACGTCCGCTGCCTGTCTGCGAGGTTTGGGATTCACTCCTAGCGCCTCAATTTCACTGGGCTCAAGCGAGCGCCATTCGCCGGGCTCCATTCCCTCGCCTGTGAGAGATCCAATGCGGACTCTTACCAGCTTGGTCACACGGAGATGGACGGCTTCAAACATCAGGCGGATCTGGCGTTTCAGCCCTGTCTCCAGAACTACGCTCACGCGGCGCGGAGAGAGTCGGCGTATCGACTTCGCTGCCGCCCTACCCTCCGGGGTGTGAACACCAGCGGTTAGCTTGTCCATTACCTCATTCTGAAACGCCTGGTTCAGCGTGACGATATATTCCTTTTCTACCTTCTGCCTCGGATGCGTCAGAGTCAGCGCAAGGTCACCATCGTTAGTCAGCACGATGATACCTTCGGACTCTTTATCGAGCCTGCCGACGTTTTTCAAATGATGCAATTTCTGTGGCAGGGCAGCGTAAATTGTCTCTCGACCGAGTTCGTCCTTGGCGGTGCAGACGAGACCGCGGGGTTTATTGAACAGGACGACTTCGGTGGTTCTGGGAGAAACGATTTTTTTTCCCAGACGCACCACGTCATCGGATGTGACACGCGTCGCCGGATTATCACAGATCGCATTGTTCACATAGACGCGACCTTCCTGAATGATGGCATCACACGCACGGCGTGACCCGACGCCACACGAGGCGAGGAATTTATTGAGTCGGGTTCCTTGAGATGTTTCGCTCATAATTTATGGAGTGCGGGTTTGCAACCCGCGGCAGAATTGGAGGCTTGGGTTGATGCGGGTTACAAACCCGCGCCCCATGATGAAAAAAACCCGCCCGAATGAATCACATTGGGCGGGTTGAAATTGAATTGCGTATGACTTAAGCCTCCGGCTTGGTCTTTGGAAGACCAATTGGGCTAGTGCCCTTTTTCCATTGGCCACGCTGCTTGAGCAGCTTGATGCGCTCAAATCGTTTGAGCACGGAACGCTTTCCACTGGCTCCGCCAGATGTCTTGAGTGATGAATGCTTGGACATGTTGGTATAAGGTTCTGGGTTGGATTAACGCTTGGAGAACTGGAACTTCTTACGAGCACCTGGCTGACCGTATTTCTTACGCTCTTTCTGGCGTGGGTCACGGCGCATCAGACCCGCTTCCTTGAGTGCGGGGCGGAGTTCCTCGTCGTGCTCGCAGAGGGCGCGGGAGATGGCGAGACGGATCGCACCAACTTGGCCTGTCATGCCGCCGCCTTTGGCAACGACCTTGACGTCAAACTTATTAGACAACTTGGCCTTTTGAAATGGCTCAAGTAAGGAGTTCTGAAGTGTCACCGTAGGGACATACTCTTCAAAGGAACGCTTGTTGATGGTGATACGGCCAGTGCCTGGAGTCATCCAAACGCGGGCGACCGACGTCTTACGGCGACCGGTAGCGCAATGTGTAGTAGCTTCGCTCATGGGAAAATATAGGTTAAAATAAAAGTGTTACGGGTTACCCTATTTCATGGGTCTCTGGCTGCTGTGCCTCGTGATTGTGGTCAGGACCAACGACGACTTTAAGCTTCTTGTAGATGGCATCACCCAGTTTGTTGTGGGGAACCATACCGCGGACTGCGCGCTCGAGCAGAAGCTCTGGGCGGCGTGCACGCACTTTGCTAGGAGTCTCCACCTTCTGGTTACCGACGTAGCCAGTGTAGCGGGTGTAAATTTTCTCAGTCTCCTTATTACCACTAAGGACAACCTTCTCGGCGTTGGTGATGATGACGTAATCGCCGGTGTCGACGTGCGGAGTGAAGATGGGCTTGTTCTTGCCACGCAGTAGGTTGGCTGCCTCGACGGCGACCTGACCAAGCACCTTGTTTTCGGCGTCGATCACATACCATTTGCGTTCAACATCTTGGGCCTTTGCAGAAAAGGTTTTCATAGTTGGTTCGTTTGGATTAGTTGGTTAATTGAGTGGCTCAGAAACGTGAAGAACACGCACATTTCGCCGGCTTCCCAGGGTAATGAATTCGTCTCCGAAATCGCTACCCACCTCGCTTTGAGGGGCGCGCAAACTAGGAGTAGCGCCATGGCATGTCAACCCAAATTTCGGGCAGTTTCTGAAAAATTCTAGGAATCCGTCACATGGAGGTCGTATTTGACAATTCTCAGCTGATTCAGCAGAATCAACCTGTGTACGAGCCGCAGCCGCCCAAACCTCAGGAACCTGAAGATCCCTCACACGCTGAATCTTTCAAAGAGAAGCTGTGGAGGGTCATCTTTGAAGCCGAAACGCCGAGCGGCAAGTTCTTCGACGTCGCATTACTCTGGGTGATCGTCCTCAGTGTGCTCGCGGTGATGCTGGAAAGTGTTGATGCAATCGCTATCGAATACCGCCAGATACTCATTGCTGCTGAGTGGACGTTCACGGTGATTTTCACCGTGGAATACTTACTACGTATCTGGCTCGTAAGACGCCCAGTGCGCTACATCTTTAGTTTCTACGGTATCGTCGACCTTCTTTCCTGTCTGCCTGCATATATCGAGCTCATATTTGCAGGCGGAAATCACTTTGCGGTCATCAGACTGCTACGTCTTTTACGGATGTTCCGAGTTTT
>JBGCEU010000072.1:0-9673 GCA_045106535.1 Akkermansiaceae bacterium
CGAGCGGGCACGGGAAACACACTGGACTTCACCAGGCCGTGACCTGCAAATTCGAGCAACGCCGGATCCAGCGAACGGCGCACGATTTCATCGTAGATTTTGCGTGCTTCATCACGTGGAAGAAGCTTTGCGGGAAACTTCCCCTGTGCTCCCTCGAGAGCATACTCACGAATGGATGCCCCAGCTGGCACTGGAACGAGCACTTCTGATTCCTGCTGGAGATGACCTGAATTATGAAGCGTCATGGTCATGGTTGTGGTAGCCATTCTTCCCTTGATACGGACGGAAACATCGACACCACTGACTTCCACCGGAGCGGGCACGTGAGGGCGTCGGCGCACATGCGGCAAGATAGGCGGGTGCCAATGCGGGTGACGGACACCGTGGGCAAATAGTTCACTTGGAGCGACTGCACCTGTAAGAACTGTGCCGCCGAAAATTCTGATTACGTTTCTGCGTTTCATAGGATCATCTTTTGTTGACGATCCGAAAGTAACGCTAATTGCGAAACCCGTGTGTAAACGCTCTGTAAAAGAATCAGCCTATCATCGCCAGCACCTGATCAGGTGATTTTCCCAGCTCACGGAATGTGCTGATGGAAAGGGAATCATCGCGCTTGGCGAGGCGTTTCCCGCTATCATCCAGCACGACACGATGATGATGATATGTAGGCTCCGACAAAGCTAACAATTCTTGAAGAATACGGTGAACATGTGTCGATGCGAGCAGATCCTCACCGCGTGTGACGTCGGTAATTTTCTGAAAAGCATCATCAACCACAACTGCGAGGTGATACGATGTGGCAATATCTTTTCGCGCTAAAACAACATCGCCTAACAAAAACGGATCGACCTCTATCGTTCCATGGATGGTATCGGTGAAGGAAAGCTTACCGACTCGCTGACTCGCTGCCGATGTATCAAGTCGCCAAGCGTGAGCATCTCCCCGGCTGAGCCGTTCGTCACGTTCGGATTTAGTTAGATTTTTGCACGTGCCAGGATAAAGCACCCCTTCTGGCCCGTGCGGGGCGTTAGACATCGATTCTATTTCATGCTGGATATTTTTGCGTGTGCAAAAGCATGGGTAAACCACATTCATCGCCTTGAGTTTCTCCAGTGCTTCGGCATAAGCGGCAAGTCGATCAAGCTGGCGCAACGGCGTGCCCGACCATTCGATCCCTAACCAGCGGAGGTCTTGTTCTATTTCCGCATAGTGCTGCTCCCTAACGCGTGTGGTATCGATATCTTCGAACCGAAGCAGGAAATGGCCACCGTTTTCCGCCGCCAAATCGGATGCAAATTTCGCCGCATAGGCGTGGCCAAGATGCAGGTGACCTGTGGGTGATGGAGCAAAGCGGGTGATCACGTCATGACCCTGATCTATTGTAGGACTGGGATCAAACGCCAAAATGATTCGGATTCATGAAATTATTAACACAATTTACTTGCAATAGCGTTTTAATTGCATTAATACCCTCCTCATTATGAAAAAACTGATCGCGTTAATTGTTTTCACGTTCGCTTTAAACCTATCAGTTGGGAGCGCGCAAACGCGGCTTAAGGTCGCCAGCCTGCACCCCTTGGTTACGGATGTTGCGCGCCAAGTCGCGGGTCAGCATGCCATGGTGGTTCAGGTGATCGACCCTCATGCCGATCCCCATCATTTTCAGCCGACACCAAAATCACTCCTCCGGGCAAAAGGAGCGAGGCTCTATCTAGCAAGTGGCAAGAACCTCGAAACATACTTGAGCAGACTCAGAAGCACACTCGGAACTAGTGCTGAAGTGATTGAGGTCGGGAAAACCATCCCGTCACAGAAGATCAGTGGCCGTGACAGCATGTTTGTATGTTGCCCACATCACGCCCATGGAGCGATCGACCCACACTGGTGGCACCGCATAAGCAATATGCAGAAAGCGGCACGAGTCATCGCCAAGGAATATTCTAGGGTAGACCCTGGAAATGCCGCAGCTTATAAGGCGAATGCGGCTGCGTATTCAAAACGTCTATCGTCACTTAATTCATGGGTCAAACGTGAGGTAAGCCGCATTCCCCGCCAGAATCGTGTGCTCAGCACGGCTCACGCGGCATTTGGTTACTTCTGCAAGGAGTATGGCTTTAAGGCCCTGCCAGTAATGGGAATTTCAACGCAGCAAAAGACCAGTGCCAATTATCAGGCAGAGGCTATCAGAGAAATCAGGAAAAACGGTGTCAAAGCCGTCTTCCCCGAGCAACGGGCAAATCCAAAATCGCTGCGAATCATTGCCAAAGAAGCGGGTATCAAACTGGGGGGCACACTGGTTGCGGACGGTGCGCCGAGTTACGAAAAAATGATGCGTGAAAATGTGACCAAAATCGTTGCTGCACTCGCCCACTAACATGTGATTTACGAACCGATAAATCCCTCAGCTTTTCCTATTTCATGCGGGGCTTACCTCCTTTTCAAGCGTTGCTGCTGCTCATTGTCCTGACCGTTCTAGGTTATGCAGGCAGCCGTTTCATCAGCCTTGGTGTTGCCTCGACACCTGCTGCTATAACCACAGAGCCTGAGGCTGCAGGTCAAACCGTTGAGGCTGAAATCGAGTTTGTTTTTTCCTCACCTCCCCTGTCATACAAGTTAATCAAACCGTCGGTCACTGGCGGAGAAGACGTTGTGTTAGTTAAGTCATCACAAACTATCGAGAACCCCTGCTACGGCAGCGTCAAGCTAACAGCACATCGTCTATCAACTTACTGGCTAGATGTCCGCTGGAAGCATGAACCTGCGGAAAACTCTCAACATTTTGTACGTATCAACATCTCCCCAAGCCATGGAGAGAGTCGCGCGTATGCCTATTTCTCAGGCCAAAAAGAAATTGAAGAAACCTTCGATTACAGCACGGGAGGGAGTCCGCATGAGTAGCTGCAAGCACAGCCACACAGGGGGGCAGACTCACGAGTTAATTGTCGAGAATCTGGAAGTAGCGTATCGCAAAAATGCAGTACTTCAGGACATCAATTTCACGACACTTTGTGGCAGCAGCCTTGCTCTTGTTGGACCTAACGGTGCCGGCAAAAGCACGCTTCTAAAATCGATTGCCGCACTGATCAAACCAAGGAGTGGACGTATCACTTGGTCGGGTGAAGATAACGTCAAGTGCCGTGGAGGAGAGTTCGCCTACCTCCCGCAGCACGAAGAAGTGAACTGGGACTTCCCGATCACCGTGCGCGGTGTGGTTGAGATGGGCAGATATTCCCAACTCGGCCCGTGGAAAAAATTCTCGGAAAAAGATGATCTGGCCGTTGAGAATGCACTCGATCTGATGGAAATGAACGGCGGTCTCGCCAAGCGGCAGATCAGCGAGCTTTCAGGAGGGCAAAAACAACGCGCATTCATCGCCCGCGCGGTGGCACAGGAGGCTCACGTTTTATTGTTAGACGAGCCCTTCACTGGCCTAGACCGAGAGCATACCGCTAACCTCACCCGGTTGCTACGCAAACTCACCCAAGAGAACCGGCTCGTGATCGCATCGCACCACGATATCAATACGCTCGCAGACATATTCGATGATGTCTTGTTACTCAATCGCCGCATGGTGGCACTTGGGAAATGCAGCGACACCCTGACGGAGGAAAACCTGAACCTTACATTTCAAAACACGAGCCATGACTGAGCTACTTGAAATGTTAGACATGCCATTCTTCCGCAGAGCACTCGCGGCGGCGGCACTGATTGGCTTTACCAATGGGTTTGTCAGTGGGTTTGTTTTGCTACGCCGCAGCTCGCTAGCACTGAGTGCGCTGAGCCACACCCTGCTACCCGGAATTGTTGTGGTTGTACTGATCACAGGCGTTCTAAACCAAGCAGGTGCGTTCACAGGCGCACTGCTAGCCTCTCTAATCGTCGGCCTCGGATCGCTCACCGTCACGCGCTACACGCGTCTTCCGCAGAGCACCGCACTCGCTATTTTTTATACGGCTGCTGTAGCACTGGGTGTCGTGCTGATTCCCTATGCTCACACTTCCCAAGACTTGGAACAATGGCTTTTTGGAACCATTCAGACCATGGGAGATACAGACCTGAAAGTATTTTTTGGCATCGCCTGTTTTACGCTGATGAGCTCGACTTTATTTATGAGACCTCTGCTTCTCACGCTGTTCGAACCAAATGTCGCAGCGGTTCAAGGCGTTAATGTGCGCTGGATGAATTACCTGCTCTACGCGCTGATGATTTTTGCGCTCATGGCGAGCTTTCAAGCGGTTGGCCCCATCCTGTCAATCGGCCTGTTAGTCGCACCGGGTGCGATCGTGTCACTATTCACGAATGACACAAAATGGCTGTTCTGGGGCGGTGGTATCATCGGCTGCCTCGGAGCCGTTCTTGCCGTGATTATTTCCATCCCGCTGAATATTCCCACTGGGCCTGCCATCGTGCTCGTATTGGGCACCCTATTTCTCATCGCCTACATTTTCTTCTGCGCTAGCAAGTTCAGAGCAAGCTCTACCTCCTCAAAAAACTCCACCTGATTAACCCGTGCAATAAACGCACCATGAAAACAAACAATAAACATAAAACAAAAATAATGAACAGATACACATCCAGCATTGGCCTTTCGGTGATTGCGGCGATGACTTCTTCACTTGCCGCACAAACAGACAATGGCGCACAGCCAGATGTCTCGTTAGAGCCAGGCAACGATAGTCAAAGCCCACCCATTTACCGCCTTGAGCCTACCTTGCACTTCCGTGCGGCACACGGTAACACCACCATACCTGATGGCGCGGCAGCGTTTGGGGGTCATGACCCTCGGCAAGATAATTTTAATCTCCAAGGCATCGAGCTTGGAACAAATATACACATCGGGGATTACGTAAAAGGTTTCGCAACCGTAAATATATTCAAGCCTGATGGCGAAGAATTCGAGTCAGAATTTGAGGAAGGCTTCATAAAACTCGTCAATCTTCCCGGTGGTTTTGAAATCCGTGGTGGACGCATGCTCGCCCGTCTAGGTGACCAGAACGCCCGCCACCTGCACGCCTGGGACTTTGCTGATGCAAACCTCATGAATGTGCGCTATCTGGGCGAAGATGGTCTAGCTATTGAAGGCGCAGAGATTACCTGGCTAGTTCCCACACCTTGGGAAGACGCACTGAGTGTAGGATTCGGCTCCGCTGTCGCCCACGATCATGCCCACGGAGACGAGGGTCATGATGATGAGCATGATGAAGATCACGATGAGCACGAAGATGAAGACCACCATGACGAAGATCACGATGATGATCATGACGAAGACCACGATGAGCACGGTCACAGTGAAGAGGCAGAAATGGCTCGCCCTGAGAAAAACATCGTAGCCATTCGCTATCAGGCAGTTTTCGGACCAAATGATTTTCACCGCTTTCAGGCCGGTGGTAGTTTCGTAACGGGCGACAACGGCTTCGGTATGACCACTCGGATCTACGGCGCTGACCTCACCTACACATGGCGTGAAAACGGCCTTGAGTCAGGCGGTCAACATTTTCGCTGGCGTACAGAATGGCTAATGCGCGATGTAGAGAATGATGAGGGAGGCTTCGAGGACAGTGGTTTCTCCACCGCTCTGATGTGGGGTTTCTCAGAAGGTTGGGAAGCTGGCCTGCGATACGACTATGTTGAGGGCGTAGCTGACCCGGAACTGCCTGAGCGCCACCGTATCTCTCCGTCGATCACTAGACGTTTCGATTTCGGTAACGATCTCCAAGGTCTAGTCAGACTGCAGTATAACCATGATGACATCGACGGCGTGGGCAAGGAGGACAGCATTTGGCTCCAATTTGGTTTCGATTGGGGTCCCGGAGAGGTTCGTTAGGAAGTCTCCATCATTTTGGATTGTCTAACATTAGGTAAGACGATTAGTGTTACGGAACGGGGTCATTAGCCCCGTTCCGTTTTTATGTTAACAAACAAGGCTCTCATCTCTGGCTGTCTCTGTGTCACTGCGGTCTGCCTTTTCTCATCTCCACTTCTAGCCGATGAAGATGTGGCCGAGTCGATGCTTCCCGTTCCGCTCGGAGGCGTTGAGCATGAACATACCCACGGCCCTAGGCTATCGTTTCAGCCGCGTGCTACACTACGCGCCGTTTATGGCGATACCGACCTTGAGGATTCCGGCCTAGCTCATGGCGGTCATGATCCCATCCATGATGGCTTTAGCATCCCTGATTTATCACTGGGTGCTGACATCCTCTACGGTGAACACGTCAGTGCCTTTGCTGAAAGTATTTTAACATGGAATAGTTACGATGGCTGGGACGGCGAGATTGAGGAGGCTTATGTAAAATTCATGAACCTTCCGGGTGGATTTGAGCTTCACGCCGGCGTGCTGCTGGTTGCAGCAGGAACTCAAAACAACATTCACACACACTCATGGAACTTCGTGGATGCCCATCTTGGAAATGTTCGCTTTCTCGGTGAAGACGGCCTCGCCATCGAGGGATTGGAGTTGATCTGGCTGCCTCCATCACGATGGGATGACCAGCTTATCCTATCGTTTGGAAATGCCCTGGAGCACCAGCACAAAGAGGAAGAAGAACACCCGGCAGACGGTATCATGCACGGACACGATGAAGAAGCTGAGGAGGCGCTCTGGGATCACAATGTCTTTGTTGCTAGATACGAAACAACCCATTGGCCACGAGATACCTCTCAGTTTGTATATGGAGTCAGCTATATTCAGGGGAAAAATTTTATGCAAAAAACCGCGCGCCTGTATGGGCTGGATTTCACCTACCGATATTTTGAAGATGAAAATCACAGCCAACAATTCATCTGGCGCAATGAAGCGATGCTGCGCAGGGTGCATACCGAGGAAGGAAAGTTTGAAGAATTGGCATTGAGCAGTGTTGCAATTTACAAACTCAACCCAGAGTGGGAATTTGGTTTGCGGTACGACTACCTAGAAGGAGTCAAAGACCCCAAGCTATCTGAGCGTCACCGCATTTCTCCATCTATAGCACGCCATTTTAAGCTGGCCGATCAGTCTCACGCGAGCCTCCGGCTACAGTATAATTACGACCACAGTGATGAACGTGGTGAAGACCACAGCATCTGGCTTCAATTCAGCATCGAGTGGGGTGATGCCGATGCTCATGTCCACTGAATACTATGAAAACAATCGGTCACGTCCGCACCTGTTATGGTGAAAAATTTGGCGTTCCACGTCAGCCCGGACTCGTCCCCGAAGCGTGGGGGGAGTTGATTTTTGAACCGGAGTATCGAAATGCGGATGCCGTGCGGGGGCTTGAGGGATTCTCGCATATTTGGCTGGTATTTATTTTCCATCAGGCTGTTAGGGGCGATTGGAAACCGACCGTGCGCCCACCTCGACTCGGTGGCAACGAGAAGATCGGGGTTTTTGCAAGTCGATCCCCATTCCGACCCAATCCGATCGGTCTCTCATGTGTGCGACTTGAAAAAGTAGATTCTGATCACGACTTCGCCCCCGTGCTCAAGCTCAGCGGGGTTGATCTCGTAGACGGCACTCCCATCCTCGATATTAAGCCATACATTCCCTATTCTGACTTACTCCCAGATGCCCATGGAGGCTTCGCTAGCGATGCACCGGAACGAACGGAGATCACATGGGTTACTGGCGCAGACACCAAACTAACAGAAGCAACCAAAAACCTGATCGAGAACACGCTATCATGTGATCCTCGCCCATCCTTTCATCAGGATGATCGTGAATACGGGTGCCTGATCGATGGCTATAATGTGAAGTGGCTGGCTAGCGGAGAAGGCATTCAAATCCTCGCGTGTGAACATGCGTGACGGACTACTCACAAGTTTCCAATGGCAATGAGTCAAATCTGTAGCATATTACAGTTCGCCTACTATGAAGCACAGCTCACTTGTTTTTGATTTTGATGGAACCCTTGCGGACACGCTCGATGAGAGTGTCAGAATTTATAATGAACTCGCCCAAGAGAACGGGCACAGGGTAGTGAGTGAAGACGAGCTACCGAGTATCAGGAATATGAAATTGAGTGACTTCCTTTCCCATGTCGGCGTTTCCCGTAGGCGTGTTCCGAAGCTGCTCTACCACGGTGCTAAAAGACTCAAAAAACGCATAACCTCGATACCACTCATTGAGGGTGTCGATCCAGTTATCAGAAAACTCAGAAGCCAGTGTGAGCACTTTGGCATCCTAACATCGAACTCGGTAGAAAATGTGGAGCTCTTCCTTGAGGCGCATGGTTTAGATGATGTGTTTACCTTCGTTTCCTCAACTTCAAAGCTCACGGGTAAGTCAAAGCATCTACGCTCGATCTGCCGCACTTTTTCTATGCAAACTACCGATATGGTCTATGTCGGCGATGAAATCCGCGATGTAAAAGCGGCTAAGAAGGCACGTGTCCCCGTCGCGGCGGTAAGCTGGGGATTTAACTCCACTGAGTCGCTGGCTGCTAGTGATCCAGACTACCTGCTGCACCACCCGGATGAGTTATTCAAGCTCGTGTAGGACAAGTTACAAACTTGTCCTACTTTCCTAACAGCATCTTCACCCCGAAGACCAGTAGCACCACACCAAACAGACGCGTCAGATGCTGGTTGCTGAGTTTATGCATTAGATCAGTGCCAAACCATGCTGCAAGTGCAGCGGCAACGGCGGCGAGACCAACGACTTTCCAATCGATCAACCCGGGCTGGCGGGCATTATTGGCAGTGGCAATAATCGCGACCACCACAATGACAGCGAGAGACGTCGCGACCGCTTTTTTTTGCTCAAAGCCAAGCGCGGCAACAAATGCGGGCACCATCACAATCCCGCCGCCGACACCACAGAGCGCACCTAACAAACCGGCAGCAATGCCGATAGCTGCGGAAATGGCGACGGTTTTCATGCTGTGCAAATGTTAGCGACCAAACGGTGTAAAACAACGCGATGATCAAGCGCTGTGGTTACCAGTGTGCGGTCGGCTTCCAGACACGAGGACATGGCATCACGGAGCTTACCCACTCCAAAACCCTTGGCATTCCGGCTGGCAAGAAACATCGGGTAGGCATTCACGCCACCTGCTTTCTTCTGTGGCAACCAGGCGCGTTCGGCTTCGGGTAAGGAGTCGAGCGCACCAGCATACGATTGGTAATTTCCGCTCGGTAGATTGCGCCCTTCATTGACAGCGCACGCCATAAAGAGATTCCTTACCGTTGGAATAATCGAGGCGCGTAGAATACCCACCGCGCTCTCCTTGCGGGCGAGCTGTTGGTCGATCAACTTGATCGCTCGTGATGCATTGCGCTTCTGTAGGGCATTTCCAATTTCAAAAACAACACCAGCGCGGCTTAGCGGGACTAACAGGCGCACATCCTCCTCGCTGACCTCGCGACGGTCGCCCAAATAGACATCGATCTTCTCAAGCTCGCTGTTGATTTGGCGGGTATCTTCTCCAGCAAGCATTACAAAGAGATCCAGCGCCTCACGATCAAATTGCAGTCCACGCTCCGTCGCTTT
Organism: Akkermansiaceae bacterium; assembly: GCA_045106535.1. Lineage (GTDB taxonomy): Bacteria > Verrucomicrobiota > Verrucomicrobiia > Verrucomicrobiales > Akkermansiaceae > Oceaniferula. The sequence goes on from JBGCEU010000072.1 coordinate 9,473, forward strand.
TTTTCTAACAATCGCCGCAACCTGCTCCTGCCATCCGTCGCGTGAGACGTCCGGTTTGTCAAAACTCTGCACACTCGCCTCTTTGTTGAGAAATTTGTAAAACGCACGCCGCTTATCCAGTCCGGTCGCGCTGATGATAAAATGAATATCCTCCGGCAGGCCTTGCTGCAAACATTCTAACAAATTCGCCACCGCATTCTG
>JBGCEU010000073.1:0-4289 GCA_045106535.1 Akkermansiaceae bacterium
TATACATGGCTTGATCAGTAATAGGCAGCCGAAGGTTACAAACTCCCACTCCATAGATCGTGAGCAGGAATGGAAATCGAGAGCGCTGGAGCATGATAATGCCTAATCCTTTGCTAGCTCTTTGGCGCGCTTCTGGCTCTCCTCGGATAGTAGAGACACATCAAAGCTCACCGTTTTTCCATTCTCTTTCTTGAGGCTGATCTTACCGCCTTTCAAGGAGATAAATTGCAAGCGCCTTGCCATCTTCCTCAGCTTTTTTGGCCGCCTCCTCAAGTTTATCGTGACGGAAAACAGACCGAGGCAGCTTAAATCCGGCCGTTAAGGTGACGGCGGAAACGCACAATATCAGGGGGATTGCGATAAGTTTCATACAATTTAGATACAGTATTAGTAGTTAGACTGTCAATCGAAGACTTCCCATATATTTGTTAGGGAGTATCTATTTCATCATAAGGATCTACCCCATTTGAACCCACACGATGGAAACTTTTTCCAGAGGCTGCTGACGGAACGCTCGCTTGGGATTCAAATGCTGTTCCACTGGCATTCACTTCTGGTTGAGTCGTCCAATCTGATAGATCAGGGCTACTCTGGATAACGTATTGACCACCTTCGGCACTGCTCCAAGTCAGGGTGACCTGATCGCCGCTGATTCCCAGGCTTTTAATATTCGTGGCTGCATTGGCACCCCCTTGGTAGGTGATGACATTCGGTTCCTGCACAGCGCTAAAGCCTACCGTGCTCACCGCCGCCCAGTTACCACCCTGTTTAACTCCGTAATATTGACGACCAATGATGTACGGATAGGCAGGGGTATTGTCCGCATTGATGGTAACAAAATAGGCATATGTGCCAGCCGGATACTCTGGAGTGACACACCAGCGTCCATTGCTTTCATCGAGATCAAAATCAGTTCCCTGCGTGTAGCCGTGATCACCAAGGTAATCATAGTCTTGCAGATACCATCCGATTGGAAACGCCGCGCTCACTGCTGGGCCAGTTGCGGAATCGGCGACAGGGCTGTTTCCGTGGCCCGCGCGCACGGCCCAGGCTGGTAGTGTGGTTCGTCCAGCCGTGTTGAGATTGGTTGTGCCAAGGTTTCCATCGCGCGGCACAAATCCGCTGACCATGCGACGCACGCTCGTGTTTGGATCATTAGCCGTGCCATAACCATAAGGACCATAGATAGGGTAGCCATCGAAGCTCCAGCCAAGGATCGGGCTGTGTTCCGGGGCTGCTGACGACTCCGTGTAGGTATGCGTGGCCGGGTTATAATCCATGTGATCGCCAAGCTCATAACGTAAAGCAAATGGGCTGATGTGATGATGGCTTTCACCCGTAAACGGCTGGTGTGCCCCGGCAGGATCAAATGTAGGCCCTTCTGCCAAGCGCGCGTTACGAGTCCAGTATTCGAGGCCGGTGGCTGCGGTGTCGATGTCGGCACTCCCATCCCAGTAAAAGGCATCAAGCTGGTTGTGAATGATCGCGGTGTTCACCCACACGGCAATCGGGCCGAAGTTGGTATTGGTACGCGTGACAGCGGGCACAGGCCGACGCGGTATGCGCGCTAGCATGTCCCACTGACTTGGAAGATTAACAAAAATCTGCGTCTTCGCGTCATCAAAATACCACGGCCCCATGGTGTAGTGTGGCAACGATGATCCTTTAGCATAAACCCAATCAGCACTGACTCGGATACTCTCAACACCCGCATAGGCGGGCGTGGGCTGACCGCCACCAGTAACGGGGCCGCCCGTCGTCCAGGTTGTTAGGGAATTTCCGCTAAGCGCCTGTGTCTGATTACGATAAATACGGGCATACTCGGCACCTTCGGCCATCTGCCACTGTGTCTCCACCGGCTGGCCTAACACATTTGCAGGAGCAAAATAATTATCAAAGCGCTGCGCGAGGTCATTGTAGGCAAGCTGTTCAGATGCGTTGAGCGAGCCACCTAACAAATTATTTTGTTCATCCGCATCATTTGGTAAGTAGTGAAGCCTCTCGGTCGCGTCAGCAAAACGGATCAACTTGTAGTCACCGACGCGCACAGTAGAGCCGCTGTCAGATGCAGCAAGCGAGGCTCCCGAGGACTCACTATAGGCGGCGCGGGCTGCAGCGACTTGGTTCTGTAGAAGTGGCAATAGACTAACACCATCAATGGGCTTCAGCGCGGGCTGGGTCGCCGCGACATCAATGCCAGCCATTTCCAGAATTGTTGGGAAAAGGTCAGCCGCGTGGACGAGATCGGGCACCTCACGGTTTGGCGACAACACCCCGGGACCACGCACAAGCAAGGGAACGCGGACACCACCTTCGTAGAGTGTGTTTTTTGCATGATCATTGCTGAAGGGCGTCTGGATAACTTGATTTGGTGTGCCATTGTCACCGATGAAAATGACCCATGTGTTAGCGAGGTCCACATTGGATAGAAGCCTGCCAATTTCCGTATCGAGCGCTTCAACCGCAGCATTAAAATGCACGCGCTGATTTGGGCCGACAGGTAGAGTATTCCAGTTCGCCACCGTGGTGTCATAGGTATGGAGATCATTGGGTGGCTTGTGAAATGGCGTGTGCGGTGCATTATACGCGACCCAGGCAAACCACGGGTCAGAGCCACGCGCGTTGATCCAAGTAATGGCATCATTGGTTGTGTCGGTTGTTGCGTAGGTTGTGGTGCTGTTTTCAGTGCCGGTGACACCGTTGATTGTTTTTGTCCAAGCAAAGTAACTTCCTGTGCCGCCATTGCCGCCTGTTAGACCTCCGTTCAGACTACCGGAAAAATACGGCCAACCTCCTATATTGGCAGGATCGTTCGAGGGGTCGGGCCCTATACTCAGGTGCCATTTACCAAAGTGCGCCAAATCATAGCCAAGTCCGTTGTTTGCCTCAAATGCACGAGGCAGCGTGAACTCCCCGGCCATGAGCTGACCGTCATTTGCAGTCACCGCTGTGGTCACACCGTGCCTAAAGGGCTGCCTGCCGGTTAGGATGGTTGCCCGGGTTGGAGAGCAGGTCGGCTGCGCATAGGCATTCAAAAACTGAACACCCGCCGTCTTGAGTGCATCGATATTCGGAGTCGGTGGCAGATCCGCACCCGCGGAAATATTGTACAGTCCGTGACTATCAATCCCGAGGTCATCGGCAATGATGAGCAGCACATTTTTCTGCTGCGCATAGCAATATGAGATGAGGGCTAAAAATAGAACAGTGGTTAGTTTTTTCATAGTAATCTTCAGGAAAGAAAGCGGGTGTCGTTTATCAACACTAGAGATGGGAAAAAGTTTCAAACTAATCTCTACCAACCAATGATACATCTTGAAAAATTATCTGCGATCACCAAAGTAAAGCGTCTACATGAAAGCCTTTACTATACTAACCGCTCTATTCCTGAATATGGGATGTGTTTTTGCCGACGCAAAACCTCCTAACATCCTACTCATCTGCATTGATGACTTGAATACCCAACTCGCGTGCTACGGACAGAAACACGTCCAAAGTCCGAATATCGACGCGCTCGCCAGTCAGGGCAGGCAGTTCTCACGCCACTACGTGCAGGCTCCCACATGCGGCGCGTCACGCTATAGTTTTCTGATTGGAAAATATCCACCTCCAAATGGTAACAACGGGCTGATCGGCAAGCACTACATGAAAAAAAATCCGTCGCCCAGTTTACCTCACTGGTTTAAGTCGAAGGGATACCAAACCGTCGCCATCGGAAAAATCTCCCACCACCCCGGTGGCAACATGGGTAAGGATTGGAACGATCCTGAAAAACCCGAGATGCCCGGTGCTTGGACACGATCGCTGATGCCCTGCGGCGACTGGAAAACACCCAAAGGCGCCATGCACGGATTTGCCGGAGGCAAACCAAGAACCCGAGAATACAGCCCTCGGATTGAGACAACAACAAATACGCCAGCTTACCCAGACGATCTCATTCTCACAGGTGCCCAACAGGAACTCGACACCCTCACTAAGTCCGGCAAACCTTGGCTGCTCGCTGTCGGGTTTATTAAACCTCATCTCCCCTTCACAGCGCCGCAGAAATTCCTCGATCACTACAAGAACGTTCAGTTTCCACCCATCCCCGACCCCAAAAAACCCGAAGGTCCATCTCTCTGGCACGGCAGTGGCGAGTTCATGCGTAACTATGCTGATAAAAACGATCCACGCAAGGATCCCGGCTACGCACTCAAGGCCCGCAAGCACTACGCGGCGAGCACGAGCTACGTTGATGACAACATCGGCAAGCTGCTGGCACATCTGGAAAAATCAACCACCTCTAACAA
>JBGCEU010000074.1:0-4396 GCA_045106535.1 Akkermansiaceae bacterium
CAGAGAGAAAATTCACGTGTTCCCACTTGCCAAGTTCTGACCGTGCGGATACTCCAAGTGAGCGATGAAAGTAATCATGATTTATGGCAGTGCGAATGATGTTCCATTCATGCAGCCAGCTCGGGAGTATTTGAACTCCGCTGCTGTGAAATATGAAGAAACGGTTTTTTCTGCGCACAAGAATCTGAACGAACTGCTCGAGTATCTGGAAAAACTTGAAAAATCGGGTGACAAGGCAGTTTTACTGACCATAGCCAGCCTAGCTGAGGCGCTTCCGGGGATCGTCGTTACGAAAACAAGTTTACCTGTGATCGGAGTACCTGTTCCGGACGGGCCGCTCAATGGAATGGATGCTTTGCTTTCCATCAGCCAACTCCCTGGCGAAGTTCCGGCCACGACTGTAGGGCTACACAAAAAAGCACCCGTCAATGCCGCCATGGCAGCTCACCGGATACTCGATTTTGCAGGTGCAGCCTAGTTATCCAACTAATAGATCATCATGACCCAATCACTTACGGCAGAAGAGATTTCCTCTGGAATCGATGTCCTAGCGGAGAAGATTCATTGTGCTTATCCAAAGGGGGATTATGTGCTCGTGGGGATCCGCAGCCGCGGTGACGAAGTCGCGGAGAGGATTCTCAAACGTCTATCCGACAAGGGAATGGAAATCCCCTTGGGTGTGCTCGATATTTCCCTGTATCGCGATGATCTAGCACATCTTAAATCGAATCCTAAGCTTCAGGGAAGTAATATTACCTTCCCGGTAGACAGGGCTCACATTGTTTTGGTCGATGATGTTCTCTTTACTGGCCGCACCATTCGGGCTGCCATTGATGCTCTCACCGATTATGGACGACCGGGAAAAGTCGACCTCGCGGTTCTGATCGATCGCGGTCATAGGGAGCTTCCTTTTTCACCTACATTCGTCGGGCATGAGCTCAAAACATCACGTTACGACTACGTAGATGTCAAACTCAGGGAAACCGACGGTGAAGATCGAGTCGAGGTGACAGAAAACAATCAAGCATGACACCACTTCCTGATCAGAAGCGCACTAGCGAAGAGCTCAAGGAGCTGCGCATGCGCAATGCTTTTGCTGTCCGCCCACCGGTGCAAGAGATTAAATCACTGGCGCTACACCCGATTTTACTAGCTGCACTTTACTTGCTAAGTCTTGCTGGTGCGGGGCTAGCCATTGCCGAGATTTTTCGTCCTGGATTGATCTGCGCAGGCATCGCACTACTCGCAGCAGCCATTGTCTATTGGAAAAAACCACGAACACGCCACCACTCGGCTATCATTGCTATCATATCATTGCTTGTGCTTGTGTTCGGAACCGTGTATTACCTCGAACAGCTCGAGGCATCAGATTATGACCCGCAAGGACCTATTGGATATTGAGTCGCTTTCACGCGAGGAAATCGAGCATTTGTTGGATCAGGCGGCTCCATTCAAGGAGCTGTTCACCCGGTCTGTAAAAAAAGTCCCGGCACTGAAGGGCAAATCTGTCTTAACCTTGTTTTACGAGCCAAGCACACGCACGCTGTCGTCCTTTGAAGTCGCTGCGAAACGCCTGTCTGCCGATGTCACCACTTTTGATGTGCCACACTCATCGGTGGTGAAAGGAGAAACCGTGCACGATACCATTGCCACACTTCAGGCCATGCGCACCGATTATATTATCGTGCGCAATCAAATGCCAGGGCTTCCTAAAGTCATTGCGGAAGCGACTCGCGCCAGTGTGATCAACGCCGGGGACGGGGCGCACTCACATCCTACCCAGGCGCTGTTAGATGGCTTTACGTTCCGCGAAATCTTTCCTGAAACTGATGGGAAAAAAATCCTCATCGTTGGCGACATCCTGCACAGCCGTGTGGCACGTTCTACTTCAAACCTAATGCGTAAGCTCGGTGTCGAGGTCGCCTGGCTCGGGCCGGGATCACTGGTGCCGAAGCATGGTCCGCGCGACATCAAGAGATTTACAAACTACGACGAGGCGATGGCTTGGTCGCCCGACACCATCTATTTACTGCGTGTGCAGATGGAGCGGCAGGATACGCAATATTTCCCTAGCCTGAGAGAATACACCAAGCTTTATGGCGTGACTCAGGAACGCTTCAAAAGCATCGCGGATCAAGGCACCTACATTATGCACCCAGGGCCGGTGAATCGAGGCGTAGAGCTCTGCGATGATGTGATGGTCTACGATCGCGCACTCATTGATCAACAGGTCGAAAACGGAATTGCCGCACGTATGGCAGTCCTCTACTGGCTTAAGCCGCATACTGACGATCATACTCCCTAACATATTTAATAATGTCATCTCTCCTGATCCAAAACGCCCGCATCGCTTGTGAAAATTCTGATGATCTAACACCATCTGATGTGTTAGTGGAAAACGGAATCATCAAGCATATAAGTCAGGGGATAGAGGTGGCGGATGGCGTCCGTGTGATCGATGCCGCAAACCGCATTCTCATGCCAACGATGTTCGACACGCACATCCACATGCGTGAACCTGGGCAAGAAGCCAAGGAAACCATTAAGTCCGGCACTGAGGCGGCGATCAATGGAGGTGTGACGGGTGTGGTGCTCATGCCTAACACCGCACCTGCGATCGACTCCGCTGCAATGGTGCGCACCATCTATGACATCGCTGAGCGCGATTCGCGTATCCCGGTTTACACATCGGGCTGCATTACCAAGGGGCGTGAGGGCAAGGAGCTGGCGGGAATTGATGGTATGCTCGCCCTCGGTGTGAAAATGCTCACTGACGATGGCGATGCTGTGCCGAATATGTCTCTGTTAAAACACGCGATGGAGTATGCCTCAGAGTTTGATTGTTTTTTCGCAAGCCATTGTGAAGTGCTGGAGCTTTCCGGGCCGCGTGCGCTGAACGAGGGCGTGGTCAGTCACCGCCTCGGAATTCCGGGGACTCCCGCTTGTAGTGAGGAGATCTGTATGGATCGGGATATCCGGTTAGCCCATGCTACGGGTGCGCGGCTTCACATCCAGCACGTGTCCAGCAGGATAGGTATGGAAACGATCCGCTGGTGGAAACAGATGGGTGCCAAGGTGACGGCGGAAGTTTCCCCGCATCACTTGTTATTTAATGAGGAGGACATCGGCGACTACGATACCCACTACAAGATGAATCCGCCACTGCGCACGGCAGAGGACAACGCAGCTTTGTTAGAAGGGCTCAAGGAGGGTGTGTTTGACATCATTGCCACCGATCACGCACCGCACACCCCGTTTGAGAAATCCCAGGATTTTGTATCCGCACCTAATGGCATCACTGGTCTTGAGACTGCGCTGATCTCACTATTTCATCACTATATTCAGAAAGATGAGTTTGGCTGGGGACTCATGGTTAATCGCTATTCAGCAGAACCGCGCCGCATGATGGGGCTGGAGCCTGTGCCGATTGTCGAAGGTGGCACGGCAGAGTTCTTACTCTTCAATCCTGACGGAGAAACGACCTTTACCGCCGATTACATGCAATCAAAAAGCCAGAATACCCCGTTGCTCGACAAGACACTGGACGGGAGTATTGACCTGGTTGTGTTAGGTGACGAGGTGCTGCTCGACCGGGCATAAAAAACGGCTGAACTGCACAAGCGCGATCAGCCGTTCTGGGTATGCTATGGAGTGCAGGTTTGCAACCTGCGGCTTCCTGTCGTGCGTCAGGTCTGGGTGCTGACTCGTGGTAGGAGTCTGCGCTCGACAGGGAGATACGGGTTGCAAACCCGCGCCCCATACAAGGCTGCGCCAAACCCTGTTAGGCTGCCTGAATCGCCGCGAGCTGTTTTTTCTGTTCCTTGTTAATGCGGAACAGGTAAACGGTGTTGGCGATGAATGCGACGGCTACGATCAACCAGATGATGGATGTGCCGTGGCTGAGGTTCAGAATTGATTTGTAAGCTGACGCGCGAGCACCTTCTGTATAGACAAGCCCTTTGTGAAGGTGAGCGGGATCTTTCTCATACTTGGTGAGTGTGATGTATGGGCGATCAAACTTGGCACGGGACTCATAGCGCTCGGAACCTTTTTTTAGAAAAACAGCTCCGCTGACGAGTGCGATTGCGACGACGATGTTCATAAGCAAAAACCATCGCATGGATTTTGCCGAACCGTTGGTATTGGTTGGTGTATTGGAGGGATTCATGATGTGGAGGGGATAGCCATATGGCTAAGAACTAATATCTCACCCCGACCCTGTGTTGGTAAAGATAATCATAGGGCTTTGCGCTGTATCCCTAGGGGCATACGCAGTTAGGTGTAATATTTTTTTACAAAGATGATCAATATATCCTGACTTTATAGCTAACAGATTTTAATATAGTGCAGGTCATTTATGTGAGCTTGACCTGTCAAAGGTTGCCGCTCTGAATGG
>JBGCEU010000075.1:0-26369 GCA_045106535.1 Akkermansiaceae bacterium
TTTCAGTTTCCAGATCAGCGAGTGGCACCACGGTGTTGACCAGTCCCATTTCCAGAGCTTGCTCGGCGCTATACTGTCGGCAGAGATACCAAATCTCACGTGCCTTTTTCTGACCTACAATTCTCGCTAAGTAGCTCGACCCGAGACCACCGTCAAACGAGCCGACCTTGGGGCCGGTCTGTCCGAAAATGGCGTTATCGGCAGCGATGGAAAGGTCACAAACGACGTGGAGGACGTGCCCGCCACCGATGGCATAGCCTGCAACCATAGCGACGACGGGTTTTGGCAAATTACGGATCTTGCGTTGCACATCGAGAATGTTCAGACGCGGCACACCATCGCCACCGATGTATCCTGCATGACCGCGGACTTTTTGGTCGCCCCCAGAACAGAATGCCTTGTCCCCTGCCCCGGTGAGAATAATGACGCCTACACCAGAGTCCTCGTGAGCGAGATCTAGCGACTTGAGTAGCTCTTGTGTGGTCTCTGGACGGAATGCATTGCGCACTTCCGGGCGGTTAATGGTGATCTTGGCGATCTGTCCGTCGTCGGATTTCTCGTAGAGGATGTCTTCAAATTCGTGTGCTGATGTCCACATAATGATAAGTGTTAAGTTCTAAGTGTTAAGTTTCAAGTGCTTTGACAGGAATTGATCGCATTCCTCCGAAAACTCGGCGGGCTTTTCCCAGGTGACACGGTGACCGCAGCCGGCGATGACCCGATGGTGACCGTTCTGAAGTCGAGCCACAGCGGATTGCGCGATGGTGGTAAATTTTTTATCGTGCTCGCCTGTCATCCATAACGCAGGGCATGAAATTTCTTGCAGTCGGGCAGACAGATTTTCCTGCTCGCCGAGTGACCAATCAATAAACGATCTAGCGATGGATGCGCGGCGATCTTTGAGTGGAGTGCGGTCCGGCATTTCAGATCCCGCTAGGACTCCCTGGGTGTTCCATTGATTTAGAAAATCACCCCACTCACTTTTGAGTGCGAGGGCTGACCACTCGGCGTCTTTTTCACGGCGGGAAGCTCGCTCAGATTCTGTCTCTAATCCCGGATGAGCTGAAACAATGACTGCCGCCTTCCAGAGATCTGGCCGGGCGAGGAGAGCATGTAGAGCCAGCCGACCACCCATCGAGTAGCCTAACAAAACAGGTTCAGGATCAACGCGAACAATCTCCTCCGCAAGGGTGTCGCCAAATTTCTCAAGCGGCATCGGGCAACAGTCGAGAAACCGCCACAGATCGAGTCGGCGCACCTCACCGTGAGATGCGCGCATTTGCTGGGCAAAATCACGCCAGTCCGCCGAGCTTCCGACGGCTCCGTGAAGTGCCCAGATCATAATATGGAGTGGGGATTTGTAATCCCCGGCTCACTGTCGCGCGTCATGCTGGTGATTATTTTTTGGCCACGGAATACGCACGACAGGAAGATGCGGACTGCAAGTCCGCGCTCCATGCATTACAGCGACTTCAAGCACTCTTGGATCGCCTCAAAATCCGGCAAGTCACCTGGGCTATCATTCACCTCGGCATAGCGCACGGTGCCTGACTGATCGACCACAAAAGCGGAACGCTTTGGCACGCCGCCCATGATGAGATTTTTCTCAGGAAGGAAGGAATCGTATGCGCAGCCGTAGGCTTTTGCTGCCTCGTGTTCGTAGTCGCTCAGAAGAGTGATGCCGATTCCCTCTTTGTCCGCCCATGCTTGTTGGGCAAAAGGATTATCGCCGGAAATGCCGATCACTTTCGCGTTAAGCGCCTCGTATGCTTCCAGTCCTTGGGTAACCGAACAGAACTCCTCGGTGCAAACACCAGTGAATGCCATTGGGACAAACAAAAGAACCACGTTCGACTCTGCTGTTAGTGAAGAAAGGGTAACGGTCTGCGGTCCCTCGGCGGTGAGTGTGACGAGGTTGAATTCGGGTGCTTGGTCTCCTGCTTGAATGCTCATAGTGGCGGAAATATATGCCCACTTTGCGGCTTGGCAAGGATCAAGATTCCATGGATTTAGCCCGCGTCTCCAAGTTCCATTTCAGACTCTCTTCTCTCACGGTCACGCTGCAGGTCTGCTAAGCTCGGTCTCGGGACTAGCAGCTTGCGTGCAAGTAGCCAGCCAGCAAGAGCCCCGCCCAGATGGCATGCATGACTGATGATGAATAATTCGCCGCCTCCCTGGTCGACCATGATTTGACCGAGATTTGAAAATACCGGCAGCCCTAGGGCAGGTGTCATGAGCAGCAAAAGCAATTCGGCAAAGATCAGCCCAAGGCCTAAATTTTTTCCACTCACGGGAATCGGCCACATCTTAGAATCCGGTGACAGCGTGGTCAGGGTGAGTAGCAGTGCTAGGCAGGCACCGGAAATCCCCACTAACTGCATTCCGTTGTATCCAGCACGTATGATAAAAAAGTCCGTGATCACGTGAAGCAGACCGCCAGCAAGTGCACCTGCAACCACGATGGCGGCAAATTTTTTATGCCCGAGAATATGGATCACCCGACCTCCGACAAGCCAGAGCATGAGCAAATTGATAACCAGGTGGAACCAGTTCGCATGCACCAGCGCGTGTGTCACGAACTGCCAGATTCTTAAGTGAGATATTCCGTCCCAAGATATTCCAAGCGCCAGATAGTAAGGCGTTGACTGAGCGGATACAGCACCATTTTCATCAGACATGCTACCCAACCAGATCTGAATCAGGATCATCACGAGACTAATGACCGTCAGGAAATTAACACCCGGAATCGGGATGTTTATACGGGGCATAAAACGGTTGAGAGGCGGCATCGGGCAGGGCTAGAATCGGGTGAAGCTATCATTTCCGTGGAATCACGCACGGAAATAAACAATCACATTACTCAGACCACAGCACAGCTGGAGCGCTCAAAATTTATCCAGCTTTTTTGCCAATTACTTGGCACGCGGCTCCGCCTCTACCCGAGATCCGGCACCGGCAGAAGTCACAAAAGGACCGCCTTCAAGCGGCGCTTCACCAGTGAATGCAACGTCTGGCATTTCACTTGGTTTTCCTGCGAGAGGAAATTCCTTACGCAGTGGGTGATATGGATACCCCTCCCACATGAGGATACGGCGAAGGTCGGGGTGACCGGAAAACTTGATGCCCATCATGTCCCATATTTCACGCTCGTGCCAGTCAGCTGTTGCCCAGAGATCAGATACGGTAGGGATTTCCTCGCCCTCAGCGATATTCGTTTTTACGCGTAAATGAATAGAATCGTCGAGTGTAGCAAGCTCATAGACGAGTGCAAAACGGGGATCGTCACCGGTGTTATCGACACTTGAAGCATCGAGAAGAAACTCAAGATTGAGATCGTCTTTGCAGAACTCCATCACTGCACGAAAGTCACCGGGCTTCACCGTGACGGTTTGCTCGTCGCGAAACTCGAGCACAGTGGCAGTCTCAAATTTTTTTAACACCTTCTCGGCGGCTTCTTTGGCAGTCATGATAGAAAAATGTAAGGATCTAAGCTTCTGCTGACTCGGTTTTCAAATCCATGGTGGACTCTTCGCTCTCGATTTTTTTCTGCAACTTCATCAAACCCTCGATCAGAGCCTCAGGACGAGGCGGGCACCCGGAAATATAGACATCAACCGGCAGAAGCTGGTCAATCCCCTGTAGAACCGCGTAGCTGCGATACATGCCACCACTTGATGCACAAGCCCCCATGGCAATACACCATTTTGGCTCCGGCATCTGATCCCAGACTCGTTTCACGGCAAGCGCCATCTTGTAGGTCACCGTGCCAGCGACGATCATCACATCACTTTGGCGAGGTGAAAACCGCATGACCTCAGCACCAAATCTGGAAATATCAAAGCGCGAGGAAGCGGTGGCCATCAGTTCGATTGCACAACACGCAAGCCCCATCGGCATTGGCCACAGTGAATTCTTACGCATCCAGTTGATTGCTGCATCAACACGTGTGAAAATAACGTTCCCCTCGATCTTCGAGTCGTAGGCGGCGTGCGTCAGCTCATTTCGCGCCGCTTCAGCAGCGCTAAGCTCAGAGGTCAATGTCTCAGTGGTGGCCATATTTCAGTGGATGTTTCCGCGCGCACCCTAGCTTGGTAATCAGTCATCACAAGCCCTTTTCGGCCTATTTTTGCTATCCCTACGGCAATCCCCAAATAGTAGCGAAAGAGTCAATATTTTTGAACTTTTCGCTTACCAGAACACCCTGCCATGTATATAAACCCCTCACTACGTCCCATGGAAAAACTCTGTTTTGCATACCAGAGGCATCTTGCCCGCGCTGGAATCGCCTGCGTTCTCACTATGAGTGCGCCCTTATTTGTGAGCGAAGCCAACGCTCAGGAGTCGGTTGTTCAAAAAGAACTCAACCGCAGAATCAACAGCGCCCGCAAGGCTCACGACCTCCTTAAAAGCGGGGATGTTTTTTATCAAAAGGGCAACTACGCCAAGGCGGTAACTGACTACTCTCAGGCTTTTGACCTTCTCCCTTCTGGCTCAATGTCACATGAGATGCGACATGCGGCGGCGAACAGATATGCTACCGCAGCTACTGAACACGCTAGGCAGCTCGCAAAAACAGGTAGTTACGACAAAGCGCGCAACCTACTTAAAACAGTCACTAGCCCGAAAGTGGCTCCTGCGCACATGGGAGCACTAAAGCTGTTAGGTCAAGTTGACGATCCTATCCGCTATAACCATGCCCTGACGCCAGCTCATGTAAAAAACATCCACAAAGTGGGTCGGTTACTGCGCGAGGCAGAGGGTTTCCACAGTCTGGGTCAATATGATCGAGCCGATACTGTTTACAAAGAAGTCATTCGTATCGACCCTTACAACAAGGCCGCACGAAGAGGCATGGAAAAGGTTGCCGCAACGAAATCAGATTACCTGCGCGCTGGCCGCGACCACGGTCGCGCTGCAATGCTAAGCGAAGTCGACAGGCAATGGGAGCTTAAGGTGCCGCCCGCCAACTCCAGTCTTCCCACCGCACCAGGCACCACATTAAACAACTCCTTTGCCCCTGATCTCCGCGAAAAGTTAGCTAGTATCTCAGTAGACAATGTCGCCTTGGAAAATGCTAGCCTTGAAGAGGCTATAGACTTTGTTCGGATTCAGAGCAGACTTGGCGATATACCTGATCCAGGTGGTGAGCAAGCTGGAGTCAACATCATCGTAAATCTCGGAGATCCGGACAACGATAAAGTCAAACTGATCCGGTCGGCACGAGTCACTTTGAAAGCCCGTGGATTGCCTCTAACCAAAATCCTCGAATATGTTACAGACCAAACGCACACTCAATGGCGCACGGATGGTGTCAGTGTGATGATCACACCACGAGGCAGTACTGACACAGCTCTAGTAACGCGTAAATTCAGAGTCCCCCCAAATTTCCTGTCATCTTCAGCAGTAAAAGACGCTGCGAACAATGACGACAATCCTTTTGGCGACGATGACGATAATGAGGAAGGCAAAATCGCCAAAAAAATGAGCATCACCGACTTCCTCAAAAGAAACGGCATCAGTTTCCCTGAAGGATCATCAGCGATTTACACGCGATCTACTAATACTCTCATTGTCAAAAACACACCGACCAACATCGATATTGTCGACCAGCTTGTATCACTGATCACCGAGGAGGAGCCTGTCATGGTGGTCGTAAAAACAACTATTATCCGAGTTGGTGAGGAAAGGCTCAAGGAATTGAGCTTTGACTGGTTAATCACCCCATGGGCGATTGGGAGCCGGGGCTTTTCCCTTGGTGGAGGCAGCACTGGTAATGGCTCTGCTATAATCGATATCCCCACTAATCCGATTGCCACATCTTTGACAAGCCCCATTACCTCAGGGCTTCGTAGTGGTAACAGTGGCGCACAAACCAACGCCATTGATACGTATCTTAATTCTCCAACTACTGGTATTGCCAGAGACACGAACATCCGAGCCCCAGGCATCCTCAAAGTGACCGGTATTTTCAGCGGCGTTCAAGTTCAGATGATGATGCGAGGACTGGACAATCAAAAAGGCGTTGATGTTATGGTCAAACCATCGGTCATTGCACGCAGTGGCGAGCGTGCTACCGTGGAACTTATCCGCGAGTTAATCTATCCAACCGAATACGAACCACCAGAGCTCCCAAATAGTGTAGGAATTGGAGCTGACAACCAAGGCAACCAGCAATTTGGCGGAGGGGCAATCTTCCCAGTGACGCCCGCCAACCCAACCGCATTTGAAACCCGCAATACGGGAGTGACCCTTGAAGTCGAACCTACTGTTGGCCCTAACAAGCGCTTTATCGAACTCTCGCTAAAACCCGAGTTTGTTGAGCATCAGGGATTTATCAACTATGGTTCTCCTATATCCACCCCGGTCTCCGGTCCGAACAACACACTCATTAGACAAAACATAACGGACAACCGTATCCTGATGCCGGTATTCAGAGTGCTTCGGATGCAGAATAGCACACTTACAATCCAGGATGGCGCCACGATCGTTCTCGGTGGTCTAATGACTACGAGCAAATCAAAGGTTGAAGATAAAGTGCCGCTACTTGGTGACATCCCTCTTGCTGGAAGACTTTTCCGGTCGGAATCAGAACAAACACTGCGCCAAGCGGTTGTTGTAATGGTCACTGCTGAACTTGTCGATCCCACAGGGCAGCCGTGGCGAAAGCGCTAGAGCATTCGCAATCATAGATATTGCAAGTCTTCATATATTTCGGGATTGCAGAACAAGGATATACCATTAGCTTGGTGATCTACTCACATGCAATCTGATCGTTACAAACCTGTCGAGGGCAGCGAGCATTACTCTCCCGAGGAGATGATGGCTCGTCTTAAAAAGAGCGAGCGACACAAACGCCAATCTGATTCGAAGGAAGATGGCGAACTTGTCACCCGAGAAGATGGATCACAAGTTGTCAAAGTTCGTCGTAGAAAACGTCGATCCAAGCAACCCGAAAAACAAAAGAAGAAAACCAACCCTAAGCTCAAATGGGCGATCCTAGGCACATTCATTGGAATTTGTGTTCTACTCGCTGCGGCAACAGTTTTCATCATCGCCAAATACAACGGGTCTTCATTCAAAAAGACCACCGAAGAGAGCATTTCCAGTCTTTCCGGAGCGAGTCAGGTGGAGATAACGCAGATGCGTGTAACCCCTATATCTGTTAAAGCCACAAAAACGGAACTTAATTGGGATCAGCATAGTTTTCTTGAGTCCGCAGTCCTGCACCATCTTGATGCAGACATCCTAGCGACAAGCTTTCTCGGCAGCGAATGGATTGGTGAGGAAATAGTCTCTAGCCAAGGTGAGGTTTTCCTGAAAACACCCTCACCTTCTGAGGAAGTAAATAATGATCCACCTGTTTCTCCCTATAAATTTGGCTCCTATCGTTGTAATCAGCTGAACCTTCACTTCGGAAAAAGCAAAGGTGCTCCGACCATTGGTGGAATGATGGTATCTCTCTGGACATTACCAGACGGACGACGCCAAATCGTTTTTAACAACGGCAGGATGCTTATGTCAGGATGGCCTGAACTTGAAATATCCTCAGGGGTAGCGACATTGAACGCAAGCGATATCGAGGTGGAGGCATTACTTGAAGCTGGAGAAGCCCACAAAGGTGAACTCAGAATCAAAGGCCACATCCGCAAGGACACAAGCAAGGCCATTGGACTTGATGTGAAGGCGAAAGACTACCCCATACAGGAACTACTTGGTAAGGGGCTTGGTAGGATAATCCGGGGTGATATCACCAGTGAAATGGGATCGTTGCAATATCATTACGAGAAGCAACTCACTGATGCTCTCAGTTTTGTAATGCCGTTTAGCTCAAGTGAGCTCATCATGACCGAACTACCCATGTTCAATGATCTCAAGGATCTCACTGGTGATACGCAGTATGTTAGACCGACCTTCAATGACTGCAACGGCACACTAAAAAGAACGAGCGACGGCGTCATGATTGACAACATCGACTTTAAAAGCAGTAGCGTGATGACTCTGACTGGTCGGGTTGCGGTAGCAAATGATGGCAGAATGACTGGAGAACTCGTTGTTGGGCTTCCCCGAAGACTTTTCGACCCAGCTAAAATCCCACAAGCTTTCAATGGTCCTCGTGATGGAATATACACGGTCTCTGTGACCGTCAGCGGAACGATTCATAACCCATACGACAACCTGAATGAGCTTTTAAAATTTGGAAAAGCGAATCAAATCAAACCTAGCACATCGGACAGCAGCTCTCCAAAGATTCCGCGCACCAATCCTATTCCACGAGATAAAGAAAAGGAGTTCGAAGACCTGCTCAGATAGAACTTTCGCTTCGCTGATCATCATCCATGGTGAATTCAAAAATTTTTCGGTTTTATCACGAGATATATAGGCTAACATAAAGATCTGTATATGAAATGGATCGTCACAATACTAATAGCTGCCTTTGCATGCCCTCTTGCTGCTTATGCGCAAAACGGGAACACTGAGGATAAAAAATCCGAGGCTGCCATTACTTTTCTCAAGCGAATAGCCAGCGGTGATCTGGACGTCGCCAAACACACTGCGCTCTCACCGAACTGTAGTGACGCCCGTAGGAAAATCATCCGAGAGCGATTGAAATTTCTTCAATCAAAGTATCTTAATGAAAACGATACCCTCACGGTGGAAGCGGTGAAAGATGATGGTCGTTTTTCCGGCGTCTTAATTCGTGCAGAGCATCCTTCATCACCACTGACATCGCGGGTTCTCGCTATAGCTATGCTCCGTATTGAGAATAGGTGGCGGGCTGCGCCGCTTCTCGGCTCATTCACTAATACAGGCTATGGATATGATGAAGATGTGGAGAAGACAGTGAAAAACCTCGAAAGCTGGATGGCTCGCGAGAAAATCAAACGTGAAACGAACCACCGCACCAAAGCCGCCAACGATTTCCAATCAACTCTTGCGTCAATTGAAAAAGAGCTACGGCTTGAGAAGGCCGATGCCCGCAAGGCTGTAACCAATCTTATACAACACTGCCGCAGCAAGAATCTCATGCACGTGCTCGCAGCTATGGGCGCAGCCTCGGGCGTCCTAACCGAATCTCTTGAAGACACCGTCAGTAATGTTTCACGCGGTCTTGATACGGACGACATTGAAAATGACTGGCAGGTAATCACAAACCGCTCTGCCGTCTTTGAAATCATGAATGTTGATGAAAAGCGCAACGAGGTTGCTGTCGGATTCTATAACCCAATGCTGCGCAGGCAGTCCAAGGTTCTATACTTTCCAGTTGAAAAGAAAAACGATAAAACATTCGTTAAGCTATCACCCATGCTCAGCATCGCATGGCTTCCGCAAGATGAACGGTGGCAACAACGATGGCGGCATCGCCGCGATGACGAACGTGACCTCGTTCTAAAAATACCAGCCACAATTCTTAAGAAAATTAAGGTCAAGCCCGCAGAAACTCCGGACGAACTTCTCAAGAGGTTTCTCGCCAGCGTTAAATCGAATAATTTCAGGAATGCCATCGAGCTTATTCCACGCAAAGGCCACCATTTTGAGAAAGATAAAGAGCAGTCCATCGTCTTGGCTAACCTCTCCACGCTATGGCAAGGGCTCATCAATGTTAAGTCTTCTCCACAACCCAAAATGAGTATTATCAAGGGCGAATCAGTAGCTCTTGCACCTGTTCAATACGCCTTACCGAACAATCATGGGAAATTTCAAACGTGGAATCTATGGATGCTAAAAGATGATTCCGGATGGCAACTTGTTCCCGAGAATTCCATGAAAATCATCAAAGATGATAAGCTACGACAAAGCATGAAAAATCTCGAAAAACGTTTGGTTTCCATGACTCAAGTTCAGCGTAAAGAGCTGTCAAAGAAGATGCTCAGCCAGGTGCTAAAAATTGATCCCGCCAAACTCAGAGAACCCGTTACCGAGCAAGTGGCTAGAAATTTGTTCAAGCAGTACCGCAGCCACTTACGTGGTGATGACAATGAAGCAGCTCTGAGCAGTTGCGCAGTGATGAAAGGAACTGATGATACCCGTACTTTAAAAAACTTTAATTATGCACTGCGTGGAGTGGATGACCATATCAAGGATGATAGAATTCTTGGATTTGCGACATCTGGCAAATGGAGTGGCATTTCCGTCCGTACTGAGTCGAGGCTGGCTGGCACGCACGATTACCCACTTTATCTCTGTCTGAACACACATAAGGGAGCAAAAATCCTGCTGGATATCGATCTGCGTCACGTGACGAATAAGGGAAGAAAAATGATCAATACAGCAAATTGGAACAAACTAAAGCAGGCTATCCCAGCTGAGGCCTTCAAGGATGTAGAAAGTATCTTCGCGAGTCACGAAAATCTAGTTTCTAAAGACAAGGAAGCAGAGAAAAAACTGCACGAATAAACTGTTATCCTTTTTCGGAAACCAACGCGTAATCAGAAGACTTTCCGCCCTAACACATGACCGCCACTGAGTCCGCCCAAAAACTAAAACAATCGGTATCGTCTATTATCAAAGGGCAAGAAACGACGATACGTAATGTGCTAGCCTGCATGATTTCTGGAGGCCATGTATTGCTAGAAGATAATCCTGGCACTGGGAAAACCACACTTGCGAAAGCTATTGCCGCATCCATTGGCCAGGCTAAGTTTAATCGCATTCAGTTCACACCTGATTTGTTGCCATCCGACATACTTGGCGTGTCTATTCTGAACCAGCAGACAAGTGAGTTTCATTTTCATCCCGGACCTGTGTTTACTGACATTCTGTTAGCGGATGAAATCAATCGTGCATCACCCCGAACCCAGAGCGCACTGCTGGAATCCATGGCGGAGAGACAGGCCACTATTGAAGGCACCTGCCATGACCTAGACGGTCTATTTTTTGTCATCGCTACCCAAAACCCAGTTGAGTTTCGAGGAACTTACCCGCTGCCTGAGGCACAAATGGATCGCTTCGCGATGCAATGCTCTCTTGGCTACGTCACGGCTGAAGAGGAGGTTGAAATACTAGCTTCACAAAACCAGGGGCACCCTCTCGACGACTTAAAACCTGTGGTTTCACTGGAGGACATTCACGCTCTACAAGATGCTGTTTCTAAAATACGTATCAGTGATGAATTGCGCCGATACATCGTAGCCTTGAGTAACGCTACACGTGAGATCGAAGAAGTTCAGCTGAGCGCAAGTCCTCGCGCATCTCTGTCACTCATGAAAGTCGCCCAAGCGCTATCTCTGTTTGAGGAGCGTGAGTTTGTTACTCCTGAAATAGTCCAAGAAATCGCCGCTGACATCATAGCACACCGCTTGGTCATCACACCGGAAGCGAAGTTCAATGGCCTCACCGGAAGAGCTGTCGTCAATCGTATTCTGGAAAACACACCAGTGCCGGTGTAGGAATACTTATCATGGAGAATGTCCGTAAAGTGCCGTTTTTCCAACGATGGATCCACCGGATGTATCGGCGCAACTCGGCAGTAGCCCATTTTTTCACCCACCGGATTCGACCTGCGGGCGTGCTGTTAATCCTACTCATTCCAGCAGCATGGATGCTTTTACCCCTGCACGCATTGGGCCCACTTTTTCAGTTACGCGGACTTACCTTGACCCTATTGACAGTGTCCTTGCTGTGGGCTTTTTCCCGCCGTGCAAAAGTGCGTGTGCAAAGACACCTCCCACGGCTCGCTACTGCGGGGGAGCCGATGACTTATAGTATCAGTGTTCATAACCAAGGAAGGAGTAGATTGTCTGGCAGCCAATTACTCGAGCTAGCTCCTGACAACCGACCCAGCATCGAGAGTTTTACGTGGTCACGCGAGCCAGGTGAGGAGACCAGGAATATCTTCGATCGTACGCTCGGATATTACCGCTGGGAATGGCTACAGCGCAATCTTACGCTATTTAAGCAAAGCGATCTTACATCACTGCCCCGAATCAATGCAGGCGAAAAAAAAATCGCCGAAGTTACCATCACACCAAAGAAGCGTGGAGTCATCTTCCTTAAAGATATGCGGATTTGCCTACCCGATCCATTTGGTATCTTTCAGCGCTGCAGGAAAGCTGAGAATGAACCCGGAAAACTCATCGTATTACCCCACCGATACAGACTACCAGCACTTGATCTTCCCGGCAGTGCTCGATTTCAGCTGGGAGGAGAGGCTGCATCGAACACCGTAGGTCAATCAGGTGACTTTACCAGCGTGCGTGACTACCGCCCTGGTGACCCCCAACGTCATATACATTGGAAAAGCTGGGCTAGAACCGGCAAACCGATCGTCAAAGAATACGAGGATGTTTTCTTCCCACGCTATGGGCTAGTGCTGGATACCTTTGCCCCATTGCAAGACGCCGACTTGTTTGAGGAAGCCGTATCGGTTTCTGCCTCCTTCGCCTCAAGTATCGATACAAGGGAAACACTTCTCGACTTGATGTTCATCAGAGATGAGGCATTTGTATTTAGTGCCGGACGTGGAGAGGAACGAGTGGATAAAATGCTCGAAATACTTGCTGGTGTCAGTTGCGAACCTACGAGCGATTTTAGCGCTCTTCAAAGCCTTATACTGAGATACCAGGATGAGCTAACAGCATGCATCTGTATCTTTACTGGTTGGTGCGAGCAGAGGCGAGAAACCGTGCAAAAACTCAAGCGCGCAGGAATGGAACTAAAAATAATCAGTATATGCCGAGACCTCGATCAGGTAGAAGCCCTTCATAAATCGTCCCCACCTCCTGTGCCCATTCAATGGCTACGTTCTGGCCACATACAAGAGGATCTGATGAGGCAAGCAAGCTAGAAAAACCTTATTATGGTACACACACCTCCACGCTTACTTACTGGTGTAACCCTACTCATCTGGGGTGGACTTACTGGTAATGCTGCGTGGGGACTTTTCGCCGCGATACTGTTAGAGGCCAAGTCTTGGACTGGCTTACGATGGGATTTTAAACGTCATTCGTATATCAGAGCATGGCAGTTTTCTATTTTGGTGGGTGCTCTCATGGCCATACTGGCATGGATCAATGGAACAGCCGCAGGGAAACTGCACACTCTATTTGTATGGGCTCCATTGATTCTCCTGCCTCTGGAATTAGCCCAGCGATATGGTAAGGCGCCTATGATACCGCTGAATACCTTTTCGTTTTTTGCACGTAAAAAAATGGAGCGGGACATCGCGCAGGGACGGCCTACCTCACCACGCATGCTCAATACAGGATATCTTTATATCGCTGTCGTTATTCTGGCCAGTGCCATGGCGAGCCGTAACGAGCTTCATCACTTCGTTGGTCTGTCATTGATGATGGCATCCTGCTTGTTTTTTTATGTAAAAAAGAGCGGCTTCCGTCCTGTAGCTTGGTCTTTAGCCTTGATTCTGACGCTCTCCATTGGCTTTGCTGGCCAATGGGGAATGTTCAAACTCTATCACTATTTCACAGGAGCCCGCCATGAAGGTGGGGGCGGTCACCACACCTATACCAATGAATCTCGCACAAGTATCGGGAAGTTAGGTAAACTAAAGCTGAGCCCAAAAATTTTCTGGCGTATGACCGTCCACGAGGGAAACGTGCCACCTCTGCTACGCACAGCATCATATAACCGCTTCTCTATCTCACGATGGACGCATGAATTTGACCAGCCCCCAGAGCCTGATGCCCCCTATGAGGATGACTATACCGATGCTACTCAGATCGCGGTTTTTCAGGATCGTGACACACGTACTTTTAGTAAAGACACAATACGCGATTTGTCAGAATCAGGCGATCTCAGTATTATCGGTGAGGTAGATTCCCGGATAAAGGACAACCCAATTCCAATGCCTGGTAACACTCTGGTATTTGGTGACTTTGGCGAGGAACCACTGGTCAGTCGAAACTCTCTTGGCACTGTACGCATCGGCAACCCTGAGAACCACGTCGTCAATTACACGATTTGGATGGGAGAAGAATCTACTACTGAGGACGATCCTATACCGAGGTTTGACCTGCATATTCCATCGCTTGAAAAAGAGGCTATTGCACGCATCGCCAGTCAACTTGGGCTAAAACAAAAAGAAATCAGTACACGTGCAAAAATCAACATTCTCCGAGATTTTTTTACCAATGAATTCGAATATACAACTCACTTAAGAACACCCGCCATTGAACGAGGCAAACGAGGCACAGCTGTGGGAACTTTTCTTGAAAGAACACGAGCTGGGCACTGCGAGTATTTTGCCACAGCCACTGCTTTACTTCTCAGGGAGGCTGGGGTGCCAGCGCGCTACTGTGTAGGATTCTCAGTAAACGAAAATGACACCAACCGAGGTGAATGGATTATGCGAGGTCATCACGCTCATGCATGGTGCCGAGTATGGGTAGATAGAAAAAATCCGGATGGAACAATAATCGGTCAATGGGAGGACGTGGATCTCACACCGTCTGCATGGCATTCTATGGATACCCTTGGCAGGCCAGATTGGCAGCGCAAGCTCACTGACTGGTGGCAGCGTGTACGCGAGGATTTCCTCATCTGGCGTACTAGAGAGGCTAACAAGACCAGGGTCGCGATAGCTATCGGAGCAATTATCAGCCTGCTGCTGCTATGGATTGGGTGGAGATTATGGCACACACGCCAACGCAGAGCTGCCAAAATTCACAATCGATATAAACGCCCTAAAGACACGCCGATCACCGCCCTTCATAAACTCGAGCCGATGATTGCGAAAAAAATCGGACGCAGACCTAGCGGCACTCCTTTATGCCGATGGATGCTCCGACTTGCAGATCAAGTCCCAGCAATAAGGGCTCAGCTATTTCGCACCGCTGAACTCCATTCCATGATCAGATTTGACCCCGCACAAAATCCTGAACATCTATCAGATGAACTTTCCTCGTTGGTTAAGGAACTGAAACGCACTCTAAAAAATGCGTGACTATACTACCCGCTAATTACCAGGAAATGGATCAGCACTGTGGCGGAGATCAATCTCGTCCTTTGAATACTCGATCTCAGACTCTCCACCGCCCGATCCACGTTCAACCGCAGGGCGCATCAGGGTCAGACCAAGAGCCGTACATGTCGTAAGCATAGCCGCTGCAACTGCTAGCCACGGCTTTCCGGCGCGCTTGCCACTCATCAAACGCGACACGCGGACCTCCAGCGGAGCGTGATCCGCCATAGCGCAGACACCTGCAGGACGGACTGAAATATCAGGCCTACTAATCGCATTTTCCACAACATCACATAACGCACGCACATAAGCCTTAGCATCGACGCCTGTGGCGATCACACGCGCGTCACACGCATACTCACATTGGCTGAGTAGCTTAGCGCGCATCCACCAAACAAGTGGATTATACCAGTGAAATGCACAGGCAATATCAGCGGCATAACGTAGCCAAAGATCTTTACGCTGGAGGTGCCCCATTTCGTGAATAATTGCCATTTGAAACGTTTCCTCAGACCAGCCTCTGGCGTTTTCTGGCACAAGAATAACCGGATGCTTTAGCCCCGTTACAACAGGTGATGACAGGCCTGATTTCACACGCAGCTCAGGGAGCGTTCGAAGGCATAACATCGCCGCGGAATCCCTCATGATTTTTTGCCATGCTCTATTTTCTGAAGGACGACTATCGCCCACCCATTTTCTCAGCGCGATGTGACTAGAGATAACACGTAAGCTCATGACAGCAACTCCCCCACTCCATGCAATAAACCACCAAGAAACCCCTCCCTGAACAGGAGCAACGCCGGAAACACTTCCTAACAAATCAAGATGCCATTTCGGCAGAAACGTAAGCACTGGAATCATGAGCAAAACCAACAAACAAATCACAGTGAGCCACGGCTTACCTCCCGGATCACGCCGCCCCATTGCCCACACACAGCCGGATGCCAGTAGTGAGATGACTAGACTTGTTAGTGCAATGTTCATCGTTATTAAGACTCCTGATCAATGGCGTCGCGAATTTTTTGAATTTCCTCTTTCTTAAGCTGCATGTCCCCTGGATCGAGCAATGCCGCGACTAGCTTGTCAGGCTTACCATCAAAAAAGGTGCTGAGCACATTTGAGATAGCAGAGCGGCGGGCACGCTTTTCAGTAATCGCCGGCTTGTAAATATAACGGCGAGATTCTTTGCTATGTTTCACCATTCCTTTGTTCTCGAGAGTTGCCATGAGGGCGCGCACCGCTGAGTAAGAAGGCGGATCTGGTAGGTTTTCCAATACCTCTTTTGCAGATGCTTGACCCAGCCTATATAGGATGTCCATGATTTGTCTCTCACGCCTCGACATCTGGCCTTTCTCAATTCGATTCATGGCTGAAATTTTGCACAGTGCTGGAAATACTGCAATTCCAAAAATGCTATTTTTTTAGCATAAAGGGTTTGACACAACACCTCAATTGCTGTTTTTCTAGCATCACCATGAAGATACCTGTATGCCTCAAGATTAGCGCCGTCTCACTTTTAGCGGTACCCGTTTTTTTCTCCTCGTGCTCACCCTCATTTAATCCTGTCGCTCCACCCGCTACTGAAGCTCAAAGCTCAGCTTCAAATGTAGCTTCTGCAGGTATACGGGCTGGTGATTCAGCAATAACGCGAGACTCGATCAACGCTTTATTAAACAATCCAAAACCAAGACCGGGCCTCGGCACAGGTTGGGGATCAGAGGTCTCGTCTAACATAGGTTACGGCAGTTTCAGGCGATCTAGCTCTAAACCGGCGGGTGTTTCCTCGATTTACTATAACGATAAGGAAGGCGTCAAAGCGATGACAGGTAGCTGGCGGTACTCTGGCAGCGGCATGCAACGTGCCGCTGGCGGTCTCATTGAATGGGGGGTGAAAGGCTCCTGGGGTATGTTAAAAAACTATAACACCGGCAGCCGCAGATATGTGGTTGGGCGTAAAGGCAGTAATTACTCTCTGCTTGTTAAAAACCTCTCACACTCCGCCCTGGAGATTGTCCTGAGTGTCGACGGGCTGGACGTGATGGACGGCAAAGCCGCATCCTTTCGCAAACGTGGTTATATTATCCAGCCGGGAAAAACGCTCACAGTAAAGGGCTTCCGAACTAGTCACTCAGCAGTCGCGGCCTTTAAATTCTCGTCCACTTCAGGATCATACTCAAATTTGCGGCACGGTCAGACCCGAAACGTGGGCATAATCGGCATGGCTGTATTCACCCAAAAGGGAGTCGATCCTTGGAGATGGTCTAGAAATGCCATTCGTCACCGTCACACTGCTAGCCCCTTTGCTGAGGCTCCATATGCCCGAGCCCGCTAGGTTTCTAATTTTCCCCGCCCGTGTGTTGAACCCAGCCACTCCTACTGCATGACGCGGTCGGAGTGGCTTTTTTAATTGGAGTTACTCAAATTAAGGTTAGAATATTTGTGTGAACTACTCACAATCCAAGTTGCCTCTTATATTCTTTTCCGCTGTAGTGGTTCTGAGTATCGTGACAGTTTTCTTATTGGTTGGTCGATGCAAAGACACAACCGATCCAAACGAATCATCGTCAGGCAAAGCCAATCCAGATGGGGCAACGGGTAGTGACAATATTTCGCTCACACCCGATGGTGTGCATGTCGACAACACGGACACCCGCATCGGGGCAACACCCGAAGAACTTGTGGGTCGTATCAGCGAAGTCACCATCAAAGCCAATGACACAGGTGACATTCAGCCTCTGATTGATTTACTTGGCACAAAAAATCTAAACCCCCTGCAGACCAAGCAGCTCAGAACTCTAGCGTCTTCGTCAAAACTCAAACTAGATTCGGAAAGTCCATTTTCTGCGATTCAAGGCTCAAGGAATCGTTGGCAGCTTAACTTGTTTGATCGCTCGCGCATCCTGCTCGAACTGGAGGAAACTGATAAAGGAAAGTGGCAGGTTGGAAAGATCACACTCCCTAGAGACGGCCAAGTCGTCGCTGATAACAACTCAGACGGCTTGGGCGATCCAGCCAATCCCGAAGACGCACATGCCGCGGCTGTTGCTGTAAGAGGGTTTATGGATTCCATCATCAACCTCAATCCTGCCGAAGCCCGTAAGCACATTGATAGTTCCTCCGTGTCCTACGCAAAGTTAGCTGGGCTGTGCATCATTTTTGAAGAGGGTCAATACAAGCTTATCAAAGACCGCCCGCTCAGAAAAATGTTCCTGCGCGATACCACTGCAGGATGGCTAACACGGGTGGAATCACCTGATCAGGGGAACGCGGCCATGTTTGCCATCAACACGAAGCGTAAAGATGCCAATTCGCCATGGAAAATAACAGAGATCAATTTGGACAAATTGCTCGCTGACTATGCAAATCGCTTTTCTGACGGCGACATTCACTACACGCCACTCATCAAGAACCCCAAAGGAGGAGATTCCCTGGTCATTTACTTCGACTTGAATTCTGAAAATCTCACCCCACGGACTCAACGTCAGCTCAAGATCGTGGCCAATTTATTGAAGTCCGACCAGACCAAGAAACTCACGATATCTGGACATACGGATGGATTGGGATCTGACGATTACAACCTCGCCCTCTCAAAACAACGCGCAGAGACAGTGATGTCTTTCTTTGTCAAACAGGGTGTACCTGCCGACCAGATGAAGATCGTTGGCTTTGGCAAGTCCAAACCGCGCTTGCCGAACCAAGCGGAGGATGGCACTGACAACCCAGACGGCCGCCGCGTGAACCGAAGAGCGGAGATCCTTCTCGATTTCTAACACCGTTATGGCCAAGAAATCTACCCAGCAAACACTCATATACTGCTTTGTTGCAGCGGCGGTGATTGCTCTAATCATTGCTACCACACTAGCTTACCTCAGTAGCCACGCAGATCGTTACGCGCCGCTCAAGTCGATGGATACATGGCAGCAAGCAGATGCTCCTTTGGGTTACCCATTCAATAATGGAGACTATCCGGACTTTGACTCTCGCTTCATCGAGCTTTCTGCATTTGAGAGAGCACTGATACCTAGATCAACCAGAATGGCATACCCAATGGGCAGCCTTAACGGCGCATTGACATACAACGCCCAGCCTTTTTGGTCGGACAATAAAAAACGCGGTGGTCACCACACCGGCGACGACATTAATGGCATTGGTGGTATGAACACAGATCTGGGTGACCCAGTTTATGCTGTATCCAATGGCTTGGTGGTATATCGCGGCGAACCATCGAAGGGATGGGGTAACTCGCTCATACTAGCTCATCGTGCAAAGGACGGCACTATCCACCAGATCATGTATTCTCACCTGCACTCCAGCAGCGTATCACCCGGTGATCTTGTCTCTCTGGGAGAGAAAATTGGTACCGTTGGCACTGCAAACATGACCTACCCAGCGCACCTACATCTTGAGCTTAGGCAGTCTAGTGGGGTATGGATTGCTGCTGGATATGTAAAAAGAGAGACTGAACATCTGGATCCTGTATCAGCGATCGAAATAAACTCTCTAAAAAACCCAGCTTCACTTTACATTTCGCCCATGCTAATCACCAAATTGGAACGTATGGCACAAGCACGTCAGGACATCCTTATCCAAAGTAATAGTAAATAATCAAAAAATATCACTAATGATGTCACAATTCGCGTTTCGTCTAGCAAGACGAAGTGGAATAACGCTTCTAATTTCCGCTTTCTCACTCTACTGACACATTTGCGCAACTTTCAGTACGGAACTGATTCCTTTTTACGCCATGAGCGAAGATACACATGATACAGATTTCACTCCTCCTGAGCTTGAGGAGATAGGGCAACTTCTGCCCGCTTATGAAATGCACCATTTTATCGCCAAAGGTGGCATGGGCGCTGTCTACATGGCCCGCCAAAGATCTCTCGAGAGAGATGTGGCCATCAAAATCTTGCCACGCCATTTTGGAGAAGATGCGGACTTCCGAGCATCATTTGAGGCTGAAGCTAAAAGCATGGCGAAGCTCAATCACCCTAACCTAATCAGCATATATGATTTTGGGCAAGTCGACGGAATGCTCTACATCATCATGGAGATGGTTCAGGGCAAGTCACTCTACCATTCCGCTTATGGAAAAACCATAGATCCAGCAGAGGCCGCGCGTATTGTCATCGAAATTTGTCACGGCCTAGCCAATGCTCATAAGCACGGGATTCTTCACCGCGACATCAAACCTGCGAACATCCTTCTTGCTCCAGACGCCTCGCCAAAAATTGGAGACTTCGGTTTAGCCAGACCAGTTGGTGAAACTGACTCAGGCTTGTCATATGGAACACCAGGCTATTCAGCTCCTGAAGTAGTTCACAACCCCGCTGCTGTAGATCAAAGCACTGACTTATATTCTGTTGGCGTTATCCTCTATGAGCTTCTAACAAGCCACCTTCCAGCCAGCAGCTATTCCCCTGCCGCTTCTGAGGTAGATTGCGATCCTGGATATGATCGGGTTATCCGTAAAGCGACTCACCCTACCCCTGCCCTTCGCTACCGCGATGCAAATTCGATGGCTCGGGACCTTCAGAAGGTGATTGATAATAAGCCAACCAATAACCCACTTTTGGTTAAAGCTGATTCCAAACCTTCTTCAGCCACAGCTAAGACACTTCTTACCTCTTCCAAAGCTGCCGTTCCCAATAAACTCAAAACAGGGAATTCAAGTAACGACAAACCATCACTAAAAAAACGTGATGGAAGCTCATCTAGTAAATCCACGAGTTCAAATACCCACTCGAGCTCCTCCAAGTCAAGCACACCACCTACAACTCATCACGTAGGCTCAAACGCGCCGCTGATCAGAAACATCATTATCATCATCGCCTTACTTGCCGCGATATATATCGCCTGGGAGGGCTATAAGGTTCACAAGGCCAAGCGCGAGGCCGAACAAGCCGCGATTAACGAGGAAAAAGCAGATCGCGATAGAGAGGCAAAGGAAAAAAGAGATCTTGAGCAAAAGGAAAAGCAAGCAGCCATCAAGGCTATGCAGGACAAGCATAAACAGCCGGTCGGAAAAACGCCTGATTACCTTAAGCCAAAAGATGAAACTCCTCTGGAAATGCTCAACCGACTGAAATCAGCGCTGCTCCTGGGGCAGCGTAACGAAATGCCTAAATCAACGATAAAAAGTGGCGATCGCTATCGATTTTACATTTCCATACCAATGACTTGGAATGATGCTCAACAGTTCTCTGAAGAACATGGTGGGCACCTAGCAATTTTCCCTGAGTCAAGCGCACTTCAGACATTTACGACCAATATCAATTCGGATGAATCGATCTGGCTGGGCGCAGGAACGGCAGGTGATAATACTTGGCGATGGATTGATGGCACACCATGGAAACAAAAAATCAGGAACACATCGAAAGCATCATTTGTCTCTGTGGATGATACAGGAATTTTAAAACCACAATTACCCCAGACTAAACTACCGTTCTTTATCGAATGGATGGCGGATGGCTCGAGCCCTGCCACACTTGAGATGCAGTTGCGCAGATGCGCAGAATCAATCAGCTCAGGATCACCAGAATACCCAGCCGGAACAGCCAGTTACGACAATCGCTACTACCTGCATGTTGAACGTATGTGTGACTGGCAAACAGCTAGAGAACTAGCCTCCACGGGTAAAGGAGTGCTTGCCGTTCCTTCCAATGCCGACGAAAGCGTATGGATAAATTCTTTTATAGCGGATCGCAAGCAGGCTGGGCAGTCCTGCTGGATAGGAGGAATTCATCCTGCCAATAGTTCTTGGCAGTGGTCCACGGGGGAAGCCTGGAGCTTTGCGCATTGGAAAAGTGGTGCCCCAGATGATAACACAAACGATCAACTCGCCTGTGCGGTCAACGCTGCCGGAGAGTGGGATGACCATACTAGCGACACCTTGTTGGGTTCATTTCTCATAGAATGGAGTAAAGACGCCGAGGGTCTGAAATCTATCAAGACGCAAAAAACTATATCATCTAACCCTATTGCACCAGTACGGGCTAAATGTGCCAAACTGCTTATCAGCATCCAAAAACGCTACAAAAAAGATTTTTACAATAATATCAAAGGGTTCGAGCAAGAGCTAAGCGTCTACAAGAGAAACTTAGTCCACAGTCAGCAAAAGGCCTACACCCCAATCATCCTTGAAATGCAAAGCCGCTATAGAAGTGGCAAAATTCCGGATGACATGCCTCGACTTGGCTTGTCACCGGAACTACTTAAATTATTGGATTCTCGTGTTGAGAGGCAAAAACGTATTCAAGAAAAGTGTGATCTAGAAATTGATAGTATACGCACCAAGTATAGAGCTAATCTGCTTAAATTATCAGCTCAGTTTAAAAGCCAGGGACTTGCATCTCGCGTTAAGAAAGTGCAGGACGAACTGAACAACACAAAGGTGTCTGCTCAAAACTTCAGTGATTACATTCTTGGTCAGTAATTGATTGAGAATGCTAAACATTTAGATACACTGACTATTAAGATTTTCTCATTAGTCTTGCAGATCGGCTATATTTCATGCAAAATGATCTGATCAATTTGTGGCATTCACCTTTCGCCTGAAGTTATTTCTCTTGAAACGCTGGAGGCCACGTCATGATCTATGGCTGACGTATCTCCAGATTTTGAATCTCCATCACCCGAATACCTCAGCAGCCTGCTTCAAGGATACGAGGTCAGGGTCTTGGTTTCCAGTGGTATTGGAGGTGCTCTCTATGAAGCGCAACAGATCTCACTTGATCGTAAAGTTACCATCAAGGTACTGCCACCACAGGTCGGCAAAGATGCCAGCTTAAGAGCCGCCTTCGAGGCAGAGGCCAAAACAATGGCACGGTTGAACGACCCTAATCTTGTGGATGTGTTCGATTTTGGAGATATCGACGGCATGCTCTACATTATCATGGAGCACGTCCCTGGGCGCTCGCTCCACGAAGCTACGCATGGCAGCCATGTCGACCTGAAGGAGAGCGCCCGACTCATTTCGGATGTTTGCCGCGGGCTGCATCATGCACATCAGGAAGGTATCGTTCATAAGGCATTAGAACCTAAAAACATCCTGATCAATAACGAGGCACAGCCAAAAATCGTCGACTTCGGTCTCGCCAGCCTTTTCTCGCAACAGTCGGGTAATATTTCCAACCCCTACTCTGCACCAGAAACACGTGTACCTGACCTCGAAGTCGATTGCAGGGCAGACATTTACTCGGCAGGCATGATTCTCTATGACCTCGTAGTTGGACGACTGCCACAAGAACCTTACATCTCACCGTCTTCGGCTCGTAATTGCAGACCTGAAATCGACAACATAGTCTACAAAGCGATTCATCCAGATCCCAATGAACGCTATTCCAGCGCAGACCAAATGGCTGAAGATCTGGAAGAAATGTTGACCAAAATGGGTGCTCCGCCAACTCAGGAAGCCATCAAGACACTTGTAACCACATCCAGCTCAACGCGGCCAAGGCCAATATCCAGGCCGGTAGTCATACCATCATCATCGTCCAGCAATTCGGCTCTCATAATAACACTTCTGATTGTAGCTATCTTAGCAGGCATTATCTTGCTTCTTGTAAACTCAGCCTCGTCATCCTCTGAGACCAATAAAAAGGCGGAGAAAGGCAAAGCTGCACCTGTAGCTGACAATCCCGTTCCCAAGTCCCCTGCTCCAAAACCAAAGCCACCCAAGAGAAAACCTGTCAGACCTACTCCTCCCGATAAACCCCATATCGCTGATACTCCTCGCCGCCCCATCGAGCCAGAGCCAGACCCTGATTCAGATGATGACGACATGGAAGAAGATGACGCTATCACTCCTGACTCAGAACCAAAACCTCCCGTAGAACCCATCCCCCCGGTTAAACCCGCACCACCGGAGTTTGATCGTGAGGCATGGCTAGAAAAAGCGCGTGCATTTATGCGAAAAAGGGCACGAAACAAGCTACTCGAATACGACAAAGCGCGATTGAAAAATATCGATAGTTTTGAGCGTGATGTTAAGCGCGTTATCCGAAGGCTGGATCGTGATATGCGCAAACCAGCCGAAAACGAGGCAGAAGCAGTATTCGTGATTCTGCGCGATTTAGGTTACATCCCGGAGGATTCTCCTAAAGACACTCCCAACTTAGTCAAAAAAATCTATCCAGTTGCTCTAGCCGACCAAGAAGAAATCGACCTGAAATTCCTCGAGGATTTCACGCGCCTGAGAATCGTCTATATCCAGGGTATCGATAAACAGACATCCATCCTAAAAAAGGAGGGTAACGATGAACATGCCGAAGCTCTCGATGAGGAAATCAAGGCTACCCAAGAAGACATGGATCGATTCATTCGTATTCTGCGTGATCAAGACCCCGACCCCGAACCAGAGGAGGGCGAAGATGATGATGAGGACAAGGAAGATGAGAAAAAAGATAAATAAACCTAGTCAATATCAGGTAAATGATTTTTATTTTAAAAAGATTAACCATTTTGCTTGATTAACTTTTAAAATTTATGTATAACTGCGCCGAACCCTCACACGAGTATGAACAGCGCACCATCATTACCTACCTGCCTAACGGCTGAGGAACTACAGCTTCACCTTACCTCCTACGACAGTATCGAACTGCTCGCAATGGGTGGAATGGGTGCCGTTTTTAAGGCTCGGCAGATCACATTGGATCGCCCCGTTGCGATCAAGGTGCTGACGCATGAATGTGCCTCATCACTACAGTTTCGCCAGATTTTCAAGTGTGAGGCTCAGGTAATGGCCAAACTCAATCATCCGAATTTAGCCTCGATATACGACTACGGCGAAGTCAATGGCATGCTTTACATCGTCATGCAATACATCGAGGGGCGCTCTCTTCACCAGGCGGCTAATGGTCGCGCTGTTGCACAAAATGAAGCCGCCTCGATCATTGCAAAAATCAGCCGTGCTCTGCATCACGCGCACAAGGCAGGAATTTTACATCGTGACATCAAACCCGCTAACGTCCTCATCGACTCCAAGGTAAACCCTGTTGTGGTTGACTTCGGACTGGCGCATCACACTGAGGAAACCACACTAAAAGGTGACACCGTATTTGGAACGCCCGGCTATACTGCACCCGAAGTGTTGGCACCACCATACAAGGCAGACCAGAGAGCAGATGTCTATTCTCTGGGAGTTCTGTTTCACGAACTCCTGACCGGCTCACTGCCACAATCTCCCTATCTTCCACCTTCTCGGTATGAAAATATTGACCCCCGCTATGATACTGTTTGCATGAAAGCACTACACCCTTGTGCCGCGATGCGGTATGCTGATGCAGAGTCATTTGCCAAAGATCTGGAAAAAATTCTCGCCGGTAAAGAGCTTAGCACATCCTCACTGATGAGCGTAGCGACGGCTCACCCATCAGCAGCGCCTACTCCTTTGCTCAAGGTAGTGCCAAGGCCTAGCAGCTTCAGTGAAGTGCCAGCAGTTAAATCAACGCCTCTGCCATCGCTGAACAAATTATCTAAACAGCCCGGACAAGCCAAGTCAGCAATGGTAGCTCTGGCCGCTTGCATAACTTTTGCCATTGCCGTTATCGCTCTGATATACAGCAGCACTGGATCGAAAAACCCGGCTCCGGTCGCCTCAGGTGGAGCCCTTATCGAGTCCACATCTGTGGGTAGATAGGAATCAGGCAACAAAAAGTGGCGTTCTCGCTCAGCAGCTGCATAGTGCCTGCGTGCCAGCAAAAAAGAGAACTGCTCCAATAAGGAAAAAGGCAATA
This sequence comes from Akkermansiaceae bacterium, assembly GCA_045106535.1. Taxonomy (GTDB): domain Bacteria; phylum Verrucomicrobiota; class Verrucomicrobiia; order Verrucomicrobiales; family Akkermansiaceae; genus Oceaniferula. The sequence continues at coordinate 25,654 of JBGCEU010000075.1, forward strand.
GCTACCCAAAAGGAATCACCACAGGATGTGATTCGAGTTCGTGGGGCACGTCAGCACAATCTGCGAAATCTCAATCTGGATATTCCTCTGAACCAGATGACGGTGATCACTGGACCATCAGGTTCAGGTAAGTCCTCACTCGCATTCCACACCCTCTATGCAGAAGGTCAGAGACGCTATGTTGAGACTTTCTCGCCCTATGTGCGCCAGTTCCTCGACAGAATGGATAAGCCTAGCGTGGATCGTATTGATGGAATACCTCCCGCCATTGCCATCGAGCAGAAGAACACGATTCGCACCACGCGTTCAACCGTAGGAACTCTAACTGAACTAAATGACTATCTGAAAATCCTCTTTCCTCATCTTGCCAAGGCATACGATCCACGGACGAATGAGGAAATTTCACCAGACACACCAGAGAGCATCGTTGATTGGTGTCGCGAACACCTCACAGGACAGTCGATTATGGTGCTTTTTCCTGCTTATTTATCAAACGATACCCCTACGTCTGATGTGTTACCACTTTTGAACCAGCAGGGTTACGTTCGAATTTGGCAGGATGGAAAAGTCATTCGCACAGATGATACTGACGCCACACTTGACTCTAAACAGGATCTTTATGTGGTGCAGGATCGGCTTAAAATGGGGAATCGGAATCGGCGCCGACTTGTAGAGTCACTCGAGATATCTCTGCAGCTTGGGCGAGGCCACTGCGC
>JBGCEU010000076.1:0-24914 GCA_045106535.1 Akkermansiaceae bacterium
ATTCCTTCAGCTCTTTTCTGGATGCGCGGAAGATTTTTTCGTGCTTGGTCTTTCTGCCGGTGACTCGTTTGCGCCAGAGGCGGAAGCTGGAGGGCTTTAGCTCGCTGCGCATGATCTTGATGACCCCGGCTTCGTTGATACCGGTCTTTCTTTGGATCTCATCAAAGGTGGTGCGATCCTCCCATGCCATGCGAATGATACCACTGATCTGAGCCGGAGTAAGATCGGGTTTCTTTGCCTTTGCCATGGATCTAATGAAGCAAGAAACTGCCGTCACGCAAGTGGCACGAGACGGGAATTAGGCATGGGGAATTTCAGGCACTTCATACGGATTACTGGCAAGATGTTTTGCTGACAGACCGGATGCGATACATCCCTCTCTAATCAATTAGCATCAGCAGGCCTGGGATAAGCAATGCTGCGTCAATTGACCCCGGAGGGTGCAGAACCTCATCCTTCTCTGGCGCTTGATAAGGGGTGACGGGTCGCCGCTTGCGGAGGGCTTCCAGTTCACCGTGATCCAGCCATAGGCCACTGCACTCTTGGCAGAGGTCGACTACAACCGGCCCGACTTTCCCCTGATGGACTGTTCCGCAGCCCTGTGGGCACGGAAGATCTGACTTCATGACACTGCAGAGGCTACGGAGCTGGAGCATTTGCCCCTTGCCGAGAATCTCATCGATCCGCTCGCCGGGGATCCAGATGCCGTAGCATTCGGGGCACTCTCCAAGTGGGTGATCGCTCTCGGGCTTCAGCTTAAGCGTGGTCTGATCTCTAGGACATGTATGATTCATGAGGATCAGGCTAGCCGCGCATCCACCGCGCTGCGATTACAAAGAGCCGCATCATTTCTCACGACTCACGCATCATAAATTATGATTTCCAGAATCTAGCCCATTTCCTCTTCAATAAACTCGAGCACGAGGTCGACGAGTTCATCCATCCCGGTGGCGAGCTCTTCTTCGATAGTCGCTAGGTAGTCGGTTTCGGACTCCGTGTAGTCGTTACGGTCTTCACTGCGGGTTCCGCACCAGCGGCTTGCATTCATAGGGTCTACAAGGCCGGTAGCGCCAATAAGCTCAAAGGAATTAATCACACGCTGGTGATCCATACCGCTTTGCCAGAACTCGTGTAAGCAATCCTCGCTCTGAAGAATAGGCACGGTCTCATAAATATCCATGAGGGCGCGCTCCTCCCGGTTGAGGTCACGCTCGGGAGCTTCGCTCTCGAGATGATCAATGAGCACTTCAACTTCGTCTGGCCATTCAATGGGTTCCTGTAAGAACATCGTGCGGGAGGCATAAAATAGGTACGTGGGTTTTGCCAAGCGAAACCGACAAATAATTTAAGAATTATGAATTAGTGATTACGCATCAGGATTTTCCAGCGCGGATCACTACTCACGGATAATGAACCACTTCACAGACACCTTCCCTTTTATTTTTCACCCTAAGCCCTTCATTTTCTAAAAACTCACCACGGAATGTTAGATTGACTATCAATAGACCTTAACAACGATCAAACAATGGCGCGGAGTGAAGGGTGTGCTATAGTTACGGGTGTTCTCAAAAAACAACACACACTCCACAACTCAAAACGAACTCAAACCCATCAAAAACAATGAACTCAAAACAAACAACCTTTCTCAAAATCAGCGCAATTCCCTTGGCTCTATGCTCCGCCGTTCTCGCTCTGTGCTCTTGCACCACAGAAGTTGAGGCAGAGCCACTCACTGTCTTAGTCACGGGTGCGAATCGTGGACTAGGGCTCGAGCATGCGAAGCAATGGACGGCGGCAGGGCATAAAGTCATTGGGACGGCACGTAAGCCGGATCAAGCCACTGATTTGAAAGCCACTGGTGCTCAGGTGGTAAAGCTCGACATCACCAATGATGAGGACATTGCCAATCTTGCCAAGACGCTCAAGGGCAAGAAGATCGATGTGCTGATTAACAACGCGGGCTACATGGCGCGTGGCGAGGTTTCTCGTGAGAGTCTTTCGCGCTGCTTTGATGTCAATACCGCTGGCCCAATGCTGTTAGCTAACGCGCTGACGCCCAACCTAAAGCTCTCGAAGAACCCGAGAATCGTCAATATTTCCTCGCGATTAGGAATCATCAGTAAAGCACGCGGAATCTATCCAGCCTACTCGATCAGTAAGGCAGCTCTGAACATGGCGACAAAGCAGCTCCATGCAAAGCTCGGCAAAGAGGGTGTCATCGTAATTTCCATGGGGCCAGGACACAACAAAACCGACATGGGGGGAAAAGGTGCACCGCTCGACCCGAAAGAGAGTGTGCCCAAAATGATGAAGCTAATCGGATCACTTGAGAAATCTCAGTCCGGGCGATTCTGGTATTTCGATGGCACAGAGCTACCGTGGTAGTGAAGTCGCCATAGCGGCAAATTGGCAATTAAGAGTTAGAAATTAGGAATCAGAAAATGAGCAACCTAACAACGAGACGTAAGTTCTTAGGCATGACAAAAGCTGCTGGCCTTGGGCTATGCACGACGCCGCTGTGGTCGGGTGCCGATCGAGTCATGGCAGACAGCGATGCTAAATCAGAGAAGGGAGCGAAGGATAAAAAGATGCCAACGGGATTAGTCAGTGATCAGCGCTATCTGAAGCATTCAAAAGGTGGCGCACATCCGGAGTCGCCTGAGCGACTGATGGCGATTCACGCGCAGCTTGAGAAGTCGGGCTTAGACAAGGAACTCGTTCCCATTCCAACAGATGTCCAGGGTGCTGACCCCCTGCCCTACATCAAAATGATCCACTCGGAGAAGCATATCGAGCAGGCAGGAAAGCAGGCGCATGATGATGCGATATGCCGTCTGGCAGTTTCGGGTGCCTTGAGTGCGGTTGACGCCGTCTGCACTGGCAAAGTGACCAATGCTTTCGCTGCGATTCGGCCTCCCGGACACCATGCCGCTAACAATGGCGAGTTTGGCTTTTGTTTTTACAACAATGTAGCGGTTGCGGCGAGATATGCGCAGAAAAAGCACGGACTGAAAAAGATATTAATCGTCGACTGGGACTACCATCACGGCGACGGCACTGAGTGGGCATTTTATGATGACCCGAGTGTGTTAGTTTTTTCCACACATGCGCTCTACGCATTTCCTCGATCAGGAGCAGCGGAGAAAATCGGCAAAGGAAAAGGTAAGGGATTTAACATCAACGCGCCCCTACCACGCGGAGCCGATGACAAGGCGGTGATGCAGGCGTTCAGAGAAAAGCTCATGCCTGCGGCGGAGAAGTTTCGGCCAGACTTGGTGCTTATTTCAGCTGGGTTCGATGCGCGCCATGATGACACGCTAGGTGACTTTAATTTCACCGATCAAGGATTCGCCAGACTGACCGAATTAGTCATGACGATTGCTAAAAAACATTCGAGGTCTCGCATCGTGTCCCTGCTAGAGGGTGGCTATAATGTGCAGGGGCTGTCCTTGGCGGTGGATGCGCATTTGAGGGCACTCATGAAAGCCTAACCCTTGGTCACTTTGGTGATTCTTCCCTTTTCAATCGTGAAATTGAGTCGCTCAGGACGGTGATCACGTGTGGCCGGCTGTGGCTTACCATCGATCATGATGATGCGGTTCTTGAGTTTGTGCTTTTCGGCGAGAGCTTCTGCTTTCTCGATTTCAAGACCAACGAAATCAAAAGGCTCAATCCTGCGGGCAACAAAGACCGGGCTGAGCATCTTTCCGCCTGCTGTATGTTTTTCCATTTCTTTCCAAGTCACCGGAGTGTATCCCTTACCCCATTTCCACTTACAGCCTAACAAATAGATTTCGCGGGGCAACTTGGCGTATTCTTTTTCGATCTCGGCTCGCGCCATTGCCCTGCTGATGACCTGAGTATGGATTCCTCCGTTATGCTTGGCCTCACAGACAATAAGTAGCTTACCCTCTTTTTCATACATATCGGTGATTCGGATTTTCCAACCCGGGTCTGGGACATCCATAGAAACTTCGACTGTGCTCATCTTATCGCCTGCCATAGCAGCGACCAACGAGATGAACATATACAATGACGCTGCGGCGATGAGTAACTTCATAGGCTCATTATGCATTAAGGTTTACGATCGGCTAAGCGAAAAATCATACCTAAGAAGTTTTTGTCATTCAATTCTGCAGATGAGGAAACCCACTCAATATATGAGCTATGGCGACCCTGCTTGCAACGTTGCCTTGCTGGTGATTGAATACGGCTGATGAAGCGCCGTATTCTAAAACTCACACTCGTGTGCCTCGCACTGACCAGTATCAGCTCAGAAGCAAAGCCCAACATTATCTACATCAATGTCGATGACCTTGGCTGGGCGGATCTTGGTTATCAGGGAAGCACTTATTACGAGACGCCTCATATCGATAAACTTGCGAAATCAGGTGCTATTTTCACGAACGCCTATGCGCCTGCTGCGAACTGTGCACCCAGCCGCGCGTGCTGCATGACAGGGCAATGGACACCTCGCCACGGCGTATACACCGTCAACAACTCGGATCGTGGAAACCCGAAAGGCCGTAAGCTCATCCCAGTCAAAAATACCCTGCACATCAAAGACAGTAACTTGACCATGGCCACTGCCTTGAAGAACGCTGGCTATAAGACGTGCCATATCGGAAAGTGGCATCTTAGCAAAGATCCCACTAACAACGGATTTGATATCAACATCGCAGGCACCCATGCCGGAGGTCCATATTCGGGCGGTTACCACAGTCCATACAAATATCCAAATTGTGAGCAAAAAGAACCGGGAGAATATCTGACCGACAGGCTTACAAGCGAGGCCATTGGCTTTATTGACAAGCATCAGCACAAACCATTCTTCCTGCATCTCGCCTACTTCACTGTGCACACGCCGATTCAGGGCAAGAAGGATAAGATCAAAAAATTCAAAGTAAAGACTCCCTCCAATGGTCAAAACAACGCCACCTACGCCGCAATGATTTCCAGCCTGGATGATAATATCGGCAAGCTCAAAAATTACTTAGAACAGAAAAAATTGTTAGAAAACACATTGATACTATTTACGTCTGACAATGGAGGCGTATGGAAAATCAGCAAGCAGTGGCCACTACGCGCTGGGAAAGGCTCTTACTATGAGGGAGGCATACGCGAACCTCTCATCTTCTCATGGAAAGGGAAAATCAAGCCAGACACCCGCGTGCATATTCCTGTGCAGGGTATCGATTATTTCCCAACCTTTCTTGCCGCTGCTGGCGCCAAGAAACCTGACACCAAGAAACTCGACGGCATCAATATCCTACCCCTCGCGATGAGCAAGGACGAGCCGAGCGAACGTGCGCTCTATTGGCATTTCCCCATCTATCTCCAAGGCGGTAACGAAGACTGCCAAGACTCCATTTTCCGCACGCGTCCCGGCTCGGCTATCCGCCACGGCAACTGGAAGCTCATCGAGTATTTTGAAAATGGAGAACTTGAACTCTATCACCTTAAAAAAGACCCTAGCGAAAAAAGCAATGTGGCAAAAACTTTCCCGAGTAAAACAAAGGCACTTCTCGAGATGCTCTCTCATTGGCGTGATGAAACAGGCGCCCCAGTCCCCGAGGAAAAGAACCCAGGATTCATCGCTAAATAATCCGCAAAATCGTGATATCGAAACGGGCGACGTATTTTGTCCCGATTGCTAGAAAAGATATTCCGTATGACATCTAATCGCCCGAGATGTATCTTCGCTTCAAGAATTAGGACTGAATATGGCTGAGACCGTGACAGGGATCTCGCCTACCGAGGGGAAATTGACTGTCACTGGATCCGAGGAATCGGATTTAAAATAGGCTGCGGCCCCCATACTCGATCCCGTCGGCCCGCTAAAAAGCTTTTCGACAGACGAATCCAGCGACATCCTGATGTTTGGATTATGATCGTTGCTAGCATGAGAAAGAATAATGACCGAGTTTTCCATAGCATCATCTATCTGAATGGAACGCCCCGTAACGCTGTCTGCCTTGTCTGGGCCACCTAACGCCGCCCCAGACAAGGCAACAACCGAGCCAACGCCTCCGAGGCTCAGAGCAGTGATCATGTTTTCACTATTTCCTTGTGCCGCCCAAGTCACATCGAGATCGGCGGTGGAAGCAGTTGGGTCAATGATGTAACCAATCGCTGCGACGTGATCGTTGCCGGATCCTGTTGTCTCAACAATAGTCAAATCCTCAGTGCCATACTTCGCAGTTACGCCCAATGTATTCTCACCGCTGAAGTAAACAACGACCGCGTTGCCTCCATTCAGGCTCCAACTGGAAATAGTGTTGGTGTAAGTTGCACTATTAGAAGTGTCCTCTAGGACGTTTGCACTAGTGTTTGTCACAGAAATAGCCGCATTCGCTGATCCGATGAGCGTGGCCGCGGCAAAAAGGCTGGCGGCGAAGGTATTGATATTTATCTGGTTGGTTTTCATAACGGGGTAATCGTGTATTAGGTTCGTGTTAATGATAGCCCTAGGTAATTTCATCAGGAGGCACTGCGTTAACAAATTTCTGCAAAAAAAAATCAACTTTCTACCATTGGGGACTGCCCAGGCTAGAGACAGTTCAGTTTTTATGACAAAGTATCTATTTTAGATTGGTTGACATTATTGATCGTAAAACGCACGTGGCACGCGTCTTGCTTGCCGCAAATCACTGTAATTGCGTTCCCGCGAGCAAAACAAAAACCCAACCCAAATCCACAACAATGCCCAAAAAAACGACCAAGAAGAAAGTAGCTAAAAAAGCTACAACCAAGAAGTCTGTTAAAAAAACAGCCAAGAAAGCTGCTGCTAAAAAAACGACCAAAAAATCCGCTAAGAAAACGGTTAAAAAGGCTACTAAAAAAATAGCCAAGAAGACCGCTAAGAAAAAAGCGATCAAGAAATCCGCAAAAAAGGCCGCTAAGAAAGCTACCAAAAAGACCGCTAAAAAAACTGCAAAGACAGCAAAAAAGAAGCGCGTCATCACTCACCAAGACATCAGCTACGCCGCATTTCTGAACTTCATGAGCCGTGTAGAGAGCGGATACTACGGAGATGAGAAAGGCGACTGGCTAGCTGCCGAACTTGGACTCAAGCAGTTAAAATAAAGTTAGCCACAAACTATTCTTAAACCGCATCCCTCAGCAGGATGCGGTTTTTTTGTCTGAAAAGTTAAGCGCAGACTCTCGAATAAGCGTGGAAACTTTATCAAGAGTCTTGGAGGCAAAGCATTGCATCCGAGGTTTTTCTTCTACACAATCTTTCCCACGCCTACCAATATGCTACTGCGAAACTTAATCATACTTCTAAGCCTGTGCTCCTTTGCCCAGGCAGCACCTAATATTATTTTGGTCATGGTCGATGACCTTGGCTACGGAGATGTTTACTGCCTACACCAAAAATACCGCGACAACGGTCAAGGAGCAGGAGGCATCGCAGGTGATGGCATCATCAACGGCACCGAGCAGGCTTTTATTTACACACCTAACCTTGACCGGATGGCCTCAGAGGGAGCCAAGCTTACACGCCACTACACCAGCGCACCAGTTTGCGCACCAGCGCGCGGCTCTCTTCTTCAAGGCAGAGACCAAGGGCATGCCAATATCCGCAACAATTCGTTCGATAAAGTCATTTCTAACAACCATACTCTCGGCAATGTTCTTAAGCAGGCAGGTTACTACACTGCGTGTGTTGGAAAATGGGGTGTAGGTGGAAATAGCCCAACCGCTGCGGGTAGACCCAACGCGCGTGGATTTGATTATTTTTACGGCTACTTTCGCCACAGTCATGGCCACCAGCACTATCCGGGCAATGGTGGCACGGTGGTGGAGCAGACCGCACCCATCACGTCGAATTTGGGCAACGCCTACACTACCGATCTCTGGACAGCGAAAGCGAAACAAATCATACAAGATCGCACTTCTAACAATCCAAACACCCCGTTCTTTCTCTACCTCGCTTACGATGCACCACACGCTCAACTTCAGGTTCCTACCCAAGCCTACCCAGCAGGATCAGGCACCACGGGTGGTCTGAGCTGGCCTCTCAATACGAACTCCGGCACTAACAACAGCTACATCCATCCGGATTACTCAGGGCTGGGTAATGCTGCAGCTCGCCACGCCACGATGGTTCGACGTATCGATGATAGCATCGGTGATATTTTACAAACTCTGCGCGACCTCAACATCGACGACAACACGCTAGTGGTCTTCACTTCCGATAATGGCACGCACAACGAGGGTGGAATAGGCGGATCCGTTGCCCATAATCCTAGAAATTTTGATTCTTACGGTGTGTTCGAAGGCATCAAGCGCGATACATGGGAAGGTGGCATCCGTATGCCTACGTTTGCCTGGTGGCCAACAAAAATAGGTGACAATAATCCCACCACACCTGGCCTCAATTCGATTCGCCCCTCAGCTTTTTGGGATTGGATGCCTACGCTTGTCGATGCCGCAGGCCTGACTCCACCAGCATGGTCTAACGGCGTTTCCCTGCTACCAGAGCTAACAGGCACCGGCACGCAACACGACAAAGGCTATCTTTACTTTGAATACCAAAACAACGGCTCCACACCCAGCTACACTGACTTCCCTGTTCATGGCGGCTCCACACGCGGAGAAATGCAGGTCATCTTCCTAGATGATACCGATGGTAAACGTTACAAAGGCATCCGCTATAACACAAATAACCACAGCAAGAATTTTCAAATTTATGACGTGGATGCAGACCCCGGTGAGGTCACTAATTTAGCTGCAAGCAAAACCGCGCTACAGCAAGAGATGAAAAACAAAGTGCTGCAAGTCCGCATTGATGGCGACTACAGCCGCAGCTACTTGAGCAGCCAGCAAGCTCCCCCCGCCCCGCCTACAGAATCCGTAAACGGGCTCGACTATAAAGCCTACACAGGCAACTGGCCTTGGGTTCCTGAAACAGAATATCTTACCCCGGTAAAGAGTGGCACAGCAACGCATCTGGATCTGGGTAAGAGAACTCAGGAAAACAATATTTTGTTAGAATTCACTGGTTATATATCCCTGCCTGCTGATGGCACCTACACATTCCAGATGACTACCGATGGCACAGTCGGCACTAACGCATCAGGAGGCATGCTCTGGATTCACGATGCCCATATCATTGATGATGACTTTAATCACACGGGCGCATCAAAAAGTGGCAGCATGCGTCTCAAGGCAGGATTACATCCTATTCGGGTGCTCTACAAGCACGGCACTGGCAGCCACGATATTCAACTACAATACTCCCGCCCCGGCATCCCACTTCAAGATGTGCCCAACTCCGCACTTTATAGAGCAGGCACTGATCCTCCTGAGCCCGTTGCTAACCCAGATACATCAAACACTTCGGGAACTAGCCAGATATCCATACCTGTTTTGGCAAATGACACCGATGACGGCGCCCCATCGGCTCTGACCATCCAGTCGGTTTCTTCCCCTTCTATCGGCACAGCAAATATAAACGGCAGCAATATCCTCTACACCGCAATTGCTGGATCATATGGCACAGATCAATTCACATATACCATAAGCGACGGGAGGTTCACCGCGCAGGCTCTTGTTAGCGTAAATATCACAGTGCCTGCTGGAGATGATTATTGGTTTCCACTTAACGAAACCTCAGGCTCCAGCATCCATGAAGCTGGCGGTCTACTCAGTGGCACAATGGTTGGATTTGCAGATGCGGACAGTGCCCACACACTTGGCAAACACGGATACGCTCTTAACTTTGATGGCGTAGATGACCATGTAACACTCTCTGGGATCACTTTACCCACGGGAAATTCTCCGCGCACTATCGCGGCATGGATTCGTGTACCAACAGGAAGTCCTCCTGAACTCCAAGTGATGTTGGGATACGGAATCAACAGCAATGGGCAGCGCTTCAGCTTCCGACTAAACGGCTCTGGGACGCAGCAACTTCGTCTTGAGGTCGAGGGTGGATTCATCGTCGGAAGCACAGTGCTCAATGATGGTAACTGGCACCACGTAGCCATCGTTGTAGATGATCACAACGGAAACAACACCACCGACGTCAACGAAACAAAACTCTACGTCGACGGAATGCTGGAAAACATCAGCAACTCCGGCTCTGAACCTATAAATACCAGTGGTAACGGGACTATTGCCATCGGCGCATCTGCACACAATGTGAACTATAATTTCAATGGCGACATTGATGAACTAAGAATTTACAATTCCGCACTCAGCGACAGCGAGATCGCTGCACTCGCAGGAGCGTCACATCAGGCAGGCGAAGCATGGCTCTACCGGCATTTTGCCAACTCCCCACCGTCTTGGAATAGTGATCTAGACTCCGACCAAACCCAACTGTTTGGCGAATACGCTTTTGGCGGCAATCCACACATTGCCGATACTAGATCAATCACACCCACTGCTTTTTATAACGCCACATCAGGAAAACTCGAGGCCACCTACACTCGCCGAGTTAATGGAAGCCACGATCTCACCTATACCGTGCAAGTGTCCGATGACCTCAGCACCTGGACACTACCATCCACCCAGATTTCATCCGTGATTCATCCCGATTTGGGATCAGATTTTCATCAGGTAGCCATTGAGGCTGACAGCACCATTCCAACCTCGGGACAGCGATTTGTGCGGATTCGAGTTGAGTGATACCGTTTGCTTTGCACAGTAGCTACTATTTCACGAATACATAGATTCGTAATCTCATACGACCGTATCTCCACTTCGGGGATGCGGTTTTTTTCTTTTTCACAGAAAAATCACAATCAATTCATCATTACTTCATGAGAGTCTGCCACGTTTTTGTCCGTAGGTAACTAATAGCCCTCTCCTGTTTTGATCACCCCCTCTCCCACTCTTTCCAGCATCCCAAGCCTCTGCCGAGGTGACAAGAGACTGCTGCAGGGGTGGCTCGTTGACCACCCCAGACAATCGCTTCTCTTCTGCATTCCTGCCATCATTTTGGGCTGTGGTGCCTATGGATTTACTATGGGGTTGTGGCAAGGATGGGAAATGGCGAGCTATGTGGGCATCAAACTGCCACTGGTTATTTTTGCGACCTTGCTCGTAAACGGCATGATCAATGGCATGCTCGCCATGGCACTGGGCAGCGGCATCGGATTTCGTGAGAGTGTGCAATTCCTGTTAGCCGGATTCGGACTCATGGCGATCATACTGGGATCACTCAGCCCGATCACATTCATGATGGCGCTGCACGCGCCGAGTCCAGACGACCCTGGGGCAAGCCAATGGCACAGCGTCACGCTGCTTACGCACACATTTATGATCGCCTACGCCGGTATCATCTCTCACCGCTCCCTGTTAGGTCATGTACGCACCTATGCCACCACATCAACACTGGGAACACGCACATTTTTCGCATGGCTCGCAGGCAACTTATTTGTCGGGGCACAGATCTCATGGATCATGCGACCCTTCTTCGGATCTCCCGGACTGAAGGTGCAATTCCTGAGAGACGACCCGATGAATGGCAGTTTCTACGAAACCGTGCTCCACGCACTCGGAAACCTAACAAGGTTCTAAAACCCCACCTTCAAACAACAAAAAACAAACCATGACTAACGAACCAACACCGCCAGAAAAACCACCGCAAACACCCCCCGCCTCGGGACTTATGCCTCCAATTGCCAAACCCGAAATTACTGGGCCAGATCCCGACTTCGAAGCCATGGAGGAAAAAGGATTTTCTCAAATCCTCAACTCACTGCTCAAAAAACCACTCAGCGTGGTTTATGAACTCAATAAATCACCCGGCACGATGCTTGGTACGCTTTGTCTTGTGAGCCTTGTGTGCCTTGGGATTTTTGGTCTCGTTCTTGGTATGTTTAGCGCAGGTGACCAGCTCTGGGCGGCACCTGTCAAAGTCATTGGCGGCGTATTCTTCAGCGGACTCATCTGCCTGCCGAGCCTCTATATCTTCGGAGCACTTGGCGGCATGGATGCCAAGTTTCCCAGCGTAGCCGGACTGATGCTGACGTTTTTGGCGATTACCTCGCTATTACTTGTCGGCTTTGCACCTGTCGTCTGGCTATTTTCCACATCGAGCAACTCGCTGGTGTTTTTTGGATTCCTCAGTCTAGCTATATGGCTCGTTTGTCTAATTTTTGGACTGCGTGTCATTTCCCGCGCCAGCCGCAGCATGGGTGGAGGACACGGCGGTCATCTTACGATTTGGGCAATCATCTTCGCAACCGTCACCCTACAAATGACGACGAGCCTGCGCCCAATCATTGGTGAGTCTGACCAGTTTTTAAATCTCGAAGAAAAACGTTTCTTCATCAGATACTGGTTTGAGGTGATGGAAGAGGAAGGTAATTCCACCAACAGCACGTCGAGCCCTAAGAACGATAGCGACGCAGGCTACTAACAAGCAGCTCAAACGTCGTTAAGAAATCCAGTCAGAGGACTGGTGGCTGAGGCTCTATCCTCAGCTTCGGGTAACCCCATCTCGTAAGCGGCACGACCAGACTCGACGGCGAGTTTGAACGCCTCCCCCATACGCACGGGGTCGGATGCGATTGCCATGGCTGTGTTTACTAAAACGGCATCGGCTCCCAGTTCCATCGCCTCGGCAGCGTGACTTGGCACTCCCAGTCCGGCATCGACCACCACGGGCACTGTCGCTTGATCGATGATGATGCGGATTTGGTCACGGGTGACCACTCCTTTGTTAGAGCCAATCGGTGCGCCAAGTGGCATGACCGCCGCTGTGCCGACATCTTGCAAACGTTTCGCAAGCACCGGGTCGGCATTGATATAAGGCAGCACCGTGAAACCCTCCTTGACCAGAACCTCCGCCGCTTTGAGCGTCTCGATGGGATCAGGGAGTAAATAAGTCGGGTCGGGGTGAATCTCTAGCTTGATCCACTTCGGTAAACCCGCTGCCTCAGCAAGCTTCGCAAGTCGAATAGCCTCATCGGCATCCATGGCGCCGCTGGTATTTGGCAGCAGCAAGTATTTGTCGGGATCGATAAATTTGAGAATGTCGGCTTGCGGATCATCTCCCCCAGTGAGATCGGCTCTTCGCAGAGCGACAGTCACTATTTCCGTGCCACACGCTGCCAGCGTTTCACTCATGGTGGCATTGGATGAAAACTTCCCTGTCCCTGCCATCAATCGGGAGGAAAATGAGCGGTCGGCGATCTTGAGCGGCTGGTTGTTCACGTGCGCTGAGACTAACCTCAGCCCCATGCCTTGCAAGTGCCAAGGGTGGCTTTTCTGACACTAATTTTATTTCTTCAATTTTATCGCAATTCGATTGAAACAATTCACGATTCATACGTCGTAATAATAATGCTGTAGTGATTCTAGTTTTTTTGATCGGCTTCTCAGCATTCGCCATATCGTCATTATCTAACGCCAAAATAACCACCATGAAAACGCTCATCCGCTTCCTCGCCGCGCTCGCTATCACCCTACCAGCCTATCTTCAGGCTTCAGCCACCATCCGCATCTCAAGCTCACAACTCAAACCTGAATCGACTATTGAAGTCATTTTTGAGCGCGCTGTCGTAAATGAAAACCAACTCAATCAGCCGATGGCGAACACGATCCTCGCGATCACTCCCGCCCTGCCGGGAAAAATCGCCTGGCGATCCACGAATATCGCACGTTTCACACCAAGCGCACCTCCGGCGATGGGTGCCACTTATCAATTTTCCTTGGCGAAGGGAATTAAAAACCGTGAGGGCGCGGTTCTTCCAGAAAAGGTGCTGAAGACAATCAAGGCGGAGCCGTTCCGGGTAATGGGAACGAGCCGACGCTCTGGCTCTACCAGCTACACGCGTCAGCCTGCTTACTACATTTATTTTAACGATACCATTGATGCTAACAAGGCGGCTGGGCATTTTGTTTTCAAAAACAAAGACGGCGTTCAAATTGCGGCAAAAGTGCGTGGGGCAGTCTGGGGCGACATCAAGTCTGGTTATTATCGAGGCAGCACATGGTCAGAGCGATTTAATGCGGCAAGCGCAGGTAAAAAAATCGTCCGTTATGAGGAAATGAATACACCGATTCCAAATGCGGTGATGGTGACTTCGACGATCCCTCTACCGATAGGCGACAAATGGTATCTGCACGTGCTGAAAAATATACCCAATGCCGCAGGCACCGCCAAAGACCTAACAGGCCGTAATGTTTATATCGGAGACGTTGATCCTTTCGAGCTCCAGAGCATCTACCCATACGTCGCGGCTAACCAACCTCGGCAGATCAATATTTCCTTCAATTCCGCACTACCAGAGAAGGCGAGTCAGGAGCAGCTGGCATCATTTGTTCGTATTTCTCCCGCTATCAATAACGTGCGCTACAAGGCACTTGGAAAAATGCTCATCGTCACAGGCGATCTACGTAAGCACGACAAGTGGGTGGTTTCACTCAATCAAACGGTCACATCACGTAATGGCCTAGTCCTCAGCAAAACAAAGCCACGCGAAATCAGATTCAAAACAGTGCCTACCGCGCTTGCCCTACCGGCTTATGATTCCGCTCAGTATGCAAATGGTAACCGCCTCTACGCGCTAGACACCGTGAACATCGCATCCGTGCGCATCCGCGTGAAACAACTTCAGCCCAACCAAGTGGTGCGCACGGTTCAAGGTTTCCGTCATTATAAAGGGAACGGACACAACGGCAGCGACATTGATCCCGAACACCCGATGCCCTACTCACTGATCGATGGTAAGACCGTCTACGACCGCACCGTTTTCCTAGATAATAAAATCGATACCTCACGCGACCTCGCGCTCGATTGGAATGAGATTCTTCCCAAAGGACAGAAAACCACGACGTTCTTTGTTTCGGTCGAAGGCACTGCCAAGGACGGTGCACGCGGAGGCAATCGCCTCGCCCAATCCATTGTTCAGCTAACAGACATCGGTCTCTGCTGGAAAATTAATGGCACCGAGGCTTTGATCTACGCATTTTCATGCGAGACAGGAAAGCCACTACCAAACGTGCAACTTCAAGTCTTCGCTGAGGACGCCGAACCCGGTAAGACCGCGACCACTGATGCAAGCGGCATCGCCCGCGTGCCTCGCAGCGATGCAGCACGCCACCTGCGAGCCACTCTCGGTCAGGACTGCTACATCATCCCGTTTGATAATACTCTCGATACCGTGGCGCTGTGGCGATTCCCCGTCGATGTCGATTGGAACCACCTCAAGGGCTGGAAACGCAATGCTCTTCTGTTCACTGACCGGAATCTCTACCGCCCCGGAGAAACAGTTCAGCTGAAAGGCATCGTGCGCCGGTTTATCGACACCCGCATTGAGTTCGCCACCGACAAGAAAGCACAGCTTATTATCACCGACAGCGCTTCACGCACACTTGTCGATCAGGAAGTCAATCTCTCTTCTACTGGCACGTTCGACCACACCCTCAAGTTACCAGCAGAAACGGTCGGACGTTTTCAGATCAAGCTGGTGCTTGCTGAAGACCCAGCCCATGCAGAGGAAAGCTCATGGGTTGCGGATCAGCATCGTATTTTCCGCCATACCATCAACGTGCAGGAGTTCCGCCGTAACGCCTATGAAGTCACTTCTAACATCCCCACGACAAAACCCGGCGACCCAAGCATCACACTCAATCTGGAAGCAAAGTATTACCAAGGACAACCTGTGAAAAACGGCAAGGTTGACTGGTATTTTTACGCCGTTCAGACAGGCTTCTACCCTTCTAAATTCCGCGACTACCTGTTCGGTGACCACCGCAGCTACGATCCATGGTACTGGAGCCACTACTTCGGCTACGGCGGAGGTGGTGTGCATCGGAAAAAAGCCGACAGCAATGGCGAGGCAGTTCTTGATGAGAATGGCAAGACCGTGATGTCATTCGATCTGCCCAAGCTCGACTTCCCCACCGCGCTCGCGGTCAGTGTGCATTCGGAGGTCACCGACTCACGTGACCAAACGCTCAGCGAGCGCAGTAGCACGACGGTTCACCCCGCCGACACCTACGTTGGCATTTCCCGCATCGACCGTCTCGTTCGAGTTGGCGAAAACCCTGAGCTAGAAATCATCGCCGTAGATACCAAAGGCGAGCCGCGCACCAATTCAGTAAAGGTCACAGCCATCATCGAACGTGAGTTTCACGAGGCGGTGAAGATCAAGTCAGCCGACGGTAAGGTCTCTATCAAAAATACAAAGAAGACGGAAAAAGTCGGTGAGGTAGAAGTCACCATCGATCCTAACAAGGCAAACACGCTCCCTTTCACACCGGAACACGCCGGAAGACACACGATTACGCTAAAGGGAACTGACTCGGAAGGCCGTGCATTTTCCACCGCCAGCCGCATGTATATCTACGGCTCCAAGCAATATCCGTGGGCAGTCGAGGACGGCATGAAAATCAAACTCGTGCCCGAGAAAAAACGCTACAATCCCGGCGACACCGCACGTATCCTTGTGATGACCCCCATTGAGGGCACGGCACTTGTTACCGTTGAACGTGCCGGAGTGCATCGCCAATACCGCCGTGAATTGAAAGCGGATAACCCAGTCATCGAACTCCCACTCACTGACATGGATGCGCCAAACGCTTTCGTTTCCGTGATCGTCATCCGTGGTGCCGATGCCAGCCCGCGCAAGCACAAGGAGCCTGCACTTAAGCTCGGCTATTGCACTCTGAATGTGACCAACGTGAAAGATCGGCTCAAGGTGGCTCTCGAAGTCGAGGGCAGCCAGCATCGCCCATCGGAAAAAACAACCGTCAGTGGCACAGTCACCCTCGCAGATGGCACACCCGCCGCAAACGCTGAGGTCGTGCTCTACGCGGAAGACGAAGGCACGCTAGCTGTCGCGGGCTATAAAAACCCAGACCCTATGAAGCACTTTCACGCACCACGCCCGCTTCTCGTGCAATGCGGCACGTCCTTCTCTACCTTCATCGCAGAGAATCCCGACAAGCGCGACTTCGCTAACAAAGGATTCGTGATCGGCGGTGGTGATGGTGAGGCCTTCGGCGGAGGCGCGGCATTAGACGTCAAGACACGCACCGATTTCAATCCCTGCGCAGTCTGGCTACCCATCGTCAAGACAGATGCCGATGGCAAATTCAGCGCGACTTATAAAAATCCTGACACTCTCACACGCTACCGCGTCATTGCTGTAGCACTGCACGGGAAACGTAAGTTTGGCAACGCCACCACGGACTACACCGTGGACAAGCCAATCATGCTCGAACCCGCCGCGCCGCGCTATGCAAGCGAGGGCGACAAGCTGATGCCCAAAGTTCTAGTGCAGAACAATTCAAAATTTGAGGGCACATGGGAAATCTCCCTCGCCACTACCAGCATCACGCAGGCAGGCACCGGATCACCCGGCGCTCCTGCATCCCGCACCATCACCCTCAAGCCCGGCGGAGCCGAGACAGTTTACTTTGAAACCAAGTTCGTAAATACCGGCACCGCCCAGTGGGTTTGGTCGGCAAAACCACTCGAAATCAAGGGTGGCGATGAACTCACGCCTGTGCTCGCGCGTGATCTCTCGGACAAGGCAGAAACAAAGTTCGAAGTAACCTACCCCGTGCCACTGATGCGACAGATTCAGTTTGTCGCCATGCGCAACGACGGTCGGCACGACCTCCTGAAAGGACTTAAGCCTGAATTGTTAGAAGGCCGTGGTCATATCGATCTAGAACTGTCCAACTCACTGCTGCTAGAAGGATCGGGCGCCATTGATTACTTGCTCAGCTATCCTTACGGCTGTGTAGAGCAAACGACATCCTCGCTGATGCCCTGGTTTGCTGTCCGCGATTTGAAGGCACTCGTTCCCGGTTTCCGCACCAAGACCGAATCCGAGGTCTCCCATGCGATCCAGAAGGGTGCCGACCGCCTCTTGAGCATGCAGACACGCGATGGCGGACTCGCCTACTGGCCAGGAGGAACTCAAGCGGAAAAATGGGCAACGTCTTACGGCGGACTCGGACTTCTGTTAGCCCGTGAACACGGAGCCAACGTGCCCGACTCCTCGATCAAAAAACTCACCGCGTGGCTGGTGAAATCGCTGAATGCAAAAATCGACACCCAGCACAGCTACTACGCATGGAATATGGAGACACGCGCTCGCGCACTTTATGTTCTCGCACTTGGAAAACAACCACAGGTCGCCATGCAGAACAAACTGCTCGACTCCGCCGATAAGCTCAGCCCGACCGGACGTGCCTACCTCGCGCTCGCCATCTACTTTTCCGGAAGCGACAAAGCGAACCAGCACGCTTCGGCAATTGCCCTACTGAAAAACGATACGCCTCGCCAGAAATCTAACCACTGGATGCGACACAGCGCAGACAATGCGATGTCCGTGCTCGCGTGGTCGGAGATCTCACCCGATTCCGAACAAGTTGATCTCGCCATGCGCAAACTGATCGCCAACCGCAACCCATACGGACACTGGCGCACAACATGGTGTAACAGCTGGGCACTACAAGCGATGGCATCCTATGCCCGCAATGTAGAAAAAAATCGTGCCCCCTCGACACTCCAGTTGGTTACAGCCGAGGGCACCAAGACGATCACTCTGGACAAGGATTCACCCACTCAAAATATCCGCGTAATGCTGCAGCCGGACGTGAAGCTGCTTGCCGCGACGAATGGCAAGGCATTTGCCAATGTGAAGCTCAGTTCAAAACCAGAACTAGCACCGACAGGTGCCTGGGGTCACAAGGGACTCTCGGTCGCACGCAAATACGAGCGACTGTTAGCTGATGGCACCACGCAGGCGATGGGGCAGCCACACGTCGGTGATCTCATCAAGGTCACACTAGACATCACTATTCCCTACGCACTCGATTATGTCGTGATTGAGGATCGTTTACCATCGCTGTTCGAAGCCGTGAATAATGACTTCGCAAGTCAGAGCACTCGCTTCCGCACTAATACCGACAACAGCTGGAGGGTTAATCATAAAGAGCTGCGCTCTGATCGTGCATCTTTCTTCATCAACCGTTCATGGCGCAGCGGCACACGCTCGCTCTCCTACCTCGCCCGCGTGACCAGCGCCGGAGTCGCCACTGCACCCGCTGCTAAAGTGGAGGCAATGTATGACCCCGAGCAAATTGCACTCAGTGAGAGTAAAACGATGACCACCTTGAAAAAAGAAGCCGTCGCAGGTGAGTAACTTTTTAACTCCAAATACCCATTGCGGATTCAACTTCCAAGCTGGTTGAAGCCTCGCCCTAGAAAACTAGGGTGGCTCGCTGGCGGAAGTGTTGCTGCGGTGCTAGGCTGCTATTTCCTGCTTCCATTCGCATTCCAGGTTCCTGACGCCATCACGTCCGGACCAGGAAGCTCGGTTATTTTGTTAGATCGAGATGGCGAGCAGTTAGGCGACTGGGTGAGATCTGACTACTACCGCCACCGAGCAACGTCACTTGAGGAAATCCCACAAGATCTGGTTCTGGCAACACTTGCGGCCGAGGACAAACGTTTCCACGAGCACGGCGGCATTGATTTCCGCGCAACCGCTCGTGCACTACGCGATTCTTGGGATAAAGGTCGCTTCGTCTCAGGCGCCTCCACCGTCACCCAGCAGACCGTCAAGCTCAGCTCACAAAAATCAAGTCGGACACTTCCGACCAAAATACGTGAATGCCTCACCGCCCGCCACGTCGAGATGAGCCATAGCAAGAACGAAATCCTGACCGCCTACTTTAACCACCTCGACTACGGAAACCTGTCGCAAGGACCACTACAGGCGGCTCGACATTATTTTAGCAAGCCACTGAGCCAGCTTTCACTCGCCGAGTGCGCCTTGTTAGCCGGCTTACCTCAGGCACCATCCCGACTGAATCCACGTCGTAATCCAGAAGCTGCCCTGAAACGCCGCAACTGGATCCTCGACCGCATGGCACTCGTCTGGAGTGAAGGCTCCGATCGCATCGCACGTGCCAAAGCTGAGCCTCTCCAACTCTATGCGGGAAAACGACAATCACTTGCCCCGCACTTGGTGCAACTGATGCGGTACACGTCTGATCTCAAAGGACACACAAGCATCCGCACAACGATCTCAGCCTCCCTACAACGCGACGTCACGGAGATTGTCCGCGAGCAAATTAAGGCACTGTCAAAAAAGCACATCCAGCACGCCGCCGTTGTGGTGATTCACAATCCCACAGGCGAAGTGCTGGCTCTGGTTGGCTCACCTGATTTCCACCAGACTAACAGTGGCCAGATCGACGCCACACGCACGCCACGTTCGCCTGGCTCGGCACTCAAGCCATTCACTTACCTTCTCGCATTTGAAAATGGCGGCATGACCCCTGCGACGATCATCGAAGACATCCCAACACGCTTCGCTGATGCACGCGGAGAAAAATCCTTCGTCAATTACGACAGGCACTACAAGGGGCCGGTCACCATTCACCACGCGCTGGCGAACTCACTCAACGTTCCTGCTATACGGGCGTTGAATGCCATCGGTGGAGCGCAACCGCTTCAAGAATCACTTCAGTCGTTTGGCATTTCCACGCTCAATGAAAAACCAATTCACTACGGCCTTGGGCTAACCCTAGGCAGTGGCAACGTCACGTTGCTGGAGCTCACCAACGCCTACGCGACGCTTGGACGGATGGGCGTTTATAAACCAGTCTCGTTTATCCCAGATACCACTCAGGAGAAAAAACACGTGGCATCCTACCAATCCACATGGATGCTAGCACAGACGATGTCTAACAATGCAGCACGCTCGGCGGCGTTCGGCACTCATTCGCATCTGAGGCTCCCCTTCCCTTGCGCGGTTAAAACCGGAACCTCGACCGATTTCCGCGACAACTGGTGCCTCGGATTCACTGCAGAATTCACCGTCGGTGTCTGGGCAGGCAATCTCGACAATACCCCGATGCGTGGCATCTCCGGCGTCACGGGGGCAGGACCGATTTTCAACGCCACCATGCTGCGACTACATCAAGATCAACAGCCGCGCTGGTTTAAAGAACCCAACGGAATGATGGTTTGCCATATCGACCCGCACACGGGTAAACGCCACGCCACGGCATCCTCGAAAACCCTACGGCTCACCCTTCCCACCAACCGTGCCCCCCTGCCGGCCAAGGCAAGTGACTACGATTCAAAAAATCGAGTCCTGCTAGAAACCCGCTACAGCGAGTGGTTCTCTTCAGAAGCAGACAAAGCAAAATTCGCTCTACGTAAAACTCAACACTCAACACTAACAACTCAAAACTCTCCCCTGCGTATCCTATCACCCTCACGCGAAGCCGAATATCTGCTCGATCCAGACCTCCCAGGAAACGGCCGCAGGCTCAAGCTTATTACCGATTTCTCAGGTCAAGTGACTTGGGAGTCGCCCACCCTAACAATTACCGACAATGCTACAGCCATTCTCTTGCCAGGGGAACACATGATCATACTCCGTGACAAACAGGGCCGTAAAACCTCACGTAAAATTATTGTAACGAGCCTCTAACCAATTCTTGCACGATTGATCTTACTCTTCACTAACACCAAATCGATAGAACTGCTTATCAGCAGCAGAGGTACTGTCCGTGAACTGGAGCACACCCGGAGTAGCTGTATTAATCGAGAAATCCACAGCACTCCGCCAAGCACTCTGACCGCGTAGCCGACTAGCAACCGTCCGCCATTGCCCAGGCTGCAAATCGTCAGAAGCTTGAATAAACATGGTTAGACCTGTGCTATTAGCATTGAATTGGAGTGCTCCCTGAAAACTAGAACCACTCGGTGAGACACCAAGCCCGCTCATCTGTGGGTCGGTATGTTCTAACCCATTAGCAATGCCATTGCCGTTAAAATCATCTGCGATACCGGTATTCGCACTACCAGGCGCGCTACCAAAGGTCGTCCAAACAAAGTTTTCGTAGCCCGGAGAAAGTTGCGAAATCCAATCTCGAATGAGTGCTTGATCGGCAAGTGGCAGCGCATCCGATGGGCGCATCCGGTTTCCTTGTTGTGGCGAGGGGCTATTAATCTTTTCAAATAGATAGCTTCGTGACGGACTGCCCGGATCTACAAGTTTCAAGCCTGGTGCGAACAGACTCATTTGATTAACCAGCTCAGCGTAGCTGTTTCCGGAAGTTAGATCGAGCCCACCGTTGTTCGTGGTATTGGCACGGTGACATCCAGTACAGTTCGCGTTAAAGATACCCTGGATGTTAGTATAATTCACATTGGCAGTGTAGGCTTGCCCGGAAAGGTCATCAGCCAATCCACCACGCCACTCAGAAATACTATAGGACGCGTCCAGATTAACATCAGCCTGTGACAGAATGGTTCGTATGCCAGTTGCGTACGTTCCCCTGCCGGTATCCTCAGAAAATGTCAGTTCCATAGTAGCCCCCACCTGCGCCACAGGTAGCGGAATAGAAAAATAACCTAGATCGTCAGTGCTGACTCGGTGTGCGATGCCAGTAACAGGAATATCAGAATCGCTCAGATAGTCTCTTGCCCCAGCAAAGTTAACAGGCTGCCCCGCCGAGCGAACACCGACATCTACCATAGCTGGATTACCGCGCAATGAGAGGACGCGACCAGATAGAGTGGCGGAAGACACGTAGAATGTTTCATCAATGGTATTTGATTGCCCCAGAGTCACTGAGGCACCACGCGTGACATTCTGAAAACCTAGAGGGTTCGTGTTTTCAACCACCATGATAAAACCAGGTGCAATCAAGGGAAGGTTCAGAGTGCCATTGTAGGTTCCATCAGCAAGAGTCACCAACTGATTCCCCTCTGATCCAGTGCCACCAGAAAACGCGAGAGGTGTCACGCCATCGGTTTGGAAAAATGAAATCGTAAACGTCGATGTAACAGGAATAGCTGGCAGAGACCTGCCATCTAACACATCAAGCGACAAGCTAACCGATGTACTAGCTGTCGCTGCCAGCTGCACCTGCGAGCTTGAGGTTAAACCAACGCTGTCCGTGACCGTAAGAGTTGGCGCGTAAGATCCGGGCGCTGTGTAGGTATGCGTTGGATTTTGAACGCTGGAAGTATTGCCATCGCCAAAGTCCCAGTGCCAAGCGCTTAACGTGTTAGTGCCTGCCGTGGAGGTATCTGAAAAACTAACAAGGAATGGTGCTTCACCAGTTCCGCTTGAAGGGCTCGTTGAAAAAGATGCGCTAGGAGGTGTTCCTCCTGCATAACGAAAGCGCCGCAATGGATACCAACCGCCAGTAGAGGCATTGCCGTTGGTCTGGGTGAAATACAGATGGCCATCGGCCGCCAAATGCAAATCCATCGCAGTAGCGGCAGAATCCCAATAACTGGCACCTCCAGCGGGAATAGCGGTCATGGTGTCCCATTCATTATCCTGCGCATCGGTGCTATCCGACAAAGTAAAGCGACTTGTGCCATCCAGCCAATTACCTAAGTAGAGTGTTGGTTGACCATTGTGAGCAAACGGGCCCGAAGTAACGATTTCAACCCCAACTAGCGAGGGGGATGTGGTATGTAGCACCTTAAACAAAGGAGTATCGACAGCTAGAAATCCACCATTGTCATTTCCGTTCCATTGCCCATTGCCGCCGGCTTTCACCATCGCCACACGATCGGTCGAATCACCATTTTCAGAAATATAAAGCATGTCTGCACGATCCGGGTGAAAGGCAAAACGAAATGGATTGCGCATACCCGATGCCCATACGCGAGAACGCACTGAATTAGGGTCACCATTGTAATGAGGATTATCTGCTAAGCCCAACCCGGTGGAGCTATCGACACGGAGTATTTTGCCCACATAGCTATCAAGGTCTTGAGGTAAGATACCACCATTGCCGACTTGATCATCATCCCCCAGCGCGATGACGATAGCGAAGGGATCTAACGGGTGGATGGCGATATCACCAGCCTTATGAAAATTGATAATTCGTGGAAGGCCTGATAAAAGTATGGTTTCTGAACCACTTTCAATACCGGTAAATGTGGTGTTCATCGTGTAGCGGACTAACCGTTGATCCCCAGTGCCATCCCAGAGTTCTTGCTCGGGTGTGGTGTAAAACAAATAGATAAAACGATTAGACGCGTGGTTCGGATCGACCTCGAATCCCAAAAGACCAGCCTCAAGACCCGAATCTACGTTTGCCGTTATATCTAGAAGAACGCTAGGAACCTGAAATCCACCCGAACCATTGGGTTCGAAAAGTAATAAACGCCCCTTTTTTTCAGTCACATACATGCGCCCTGCTGAGTCAAAGGCGATCTTGGTTTTGCCGTCGCCCGTCTGGATCACATCCACCGCAAAATTAGAATCTACAGGCGCTGCATGGGCTGAGCTTACCAGGATAGAGAACAAAAAGATAAAATAAGTGAGTCGATAAACCATCATGTATTCACCATGTATATCTAAATATTGCTGCTCGCCCAGAAGAATATCGTATTTTTTTACAAAGTAACTACACGATACTGCACTGTCGATGTTTCAGTCGGCTGCCAATTTCAATTCGTCGATAAAAGCTCTCAATACTGGACTGCTTCTAGCACCTGCCCTAATCCCAGCAGCCACACAGATAGGTTCCGGGCAAGGTGTGAGTTTTTTGAGCTTAATCTGATCCCCCATGCGGGCGCGGGCTGCGACCAGAGCAATCCCGATTCCTGCTTCCAGTCCGAGCCTCATACTTGCGATCCCATCGAACTCTCCCGCGACTTTGGCATTGATATTATGAGAACGAAAGTAATCGGTGACCTCACCCCAGTAGCCCGGGTAGTCGGCACGTGAAAGTAACAGCATACGCTCTCCGTCAAGATGAGCGGGAGTTATCTTACGCTTGCGTGCCAGTGGATGATCAGCTGAAACAGCGAGCATAAAGTGCTCCTTGCGTAAGGTCTGCCATTCAATGCTGGAGTCCTCATTACTGACTCCAATCACTAGATCTAAACGCCCGTCGGCTAAGCCCTCTAACATTTCCTCACTAGTGCTATCTGCAAGGGTAATCCG
>JBGCEU010000077.1:0-13316 GCA_045106535.1 Akkermansiaceae bacterium
GGCACCATCAGAGGCGGCAAACAGCCTAACATCGTGCCCGATTTTGCCTCCGCCCAAATTGACATCCGCACCACACCATCGCTGCACAATGATGGCGGCGCGCTTGCGGTGGTTGAAAATGTCATCAGCAAGCAGAAGCTACCAGTCGAGGTAGTGAACCCGCACGAGAATCCCCCGATGGATGTGCCTGACAAAAATCCATGGATTCAAAAACTCATCGCCTCGAACCCTAGCAGTCAACCTGTCGGTGCCCCATGGTTCTCAGACGCCGCCCACCTCAACGCCGCCGGGGTTCCGTCCGTGTGCATCGGCCCTGGCTCAATCGACCAAGCGCATACCAAAGATGAGTTCATCAGAATTGATGACCTCGATAACGGCGTGATCTACTTTGAGAATCTGATCCGAAGTCTTGGTTAGCCCTACTTCTTTTTCCTCCGCTTGCCCTTCAACTGCGACTCGCGGTGGCGATGGTTTTTTTCCTGCTTACGGAAAACGGGCAACAGCTCGAACTCCATCCAGTCGAACGCTGCCTGAAGGCCTTGTTCCTCGTAGATGCGACCGATGAGCGCTTCCACAGAAGTGGCATTGCCGATGTTACTTAAAAAAGCATTCGAGGTACAGCGGACAAACATTTCGCCATCCATCTTACCCTGCTCCTTGAGAATGAGTCGGCGCATATAAAGTGCGAGCACGGCATCGCCCACCCAAGCTTCCTCACGTTCGCGCATGAGATCCTCATCCACTTTCTTGGGTGCCGCCATGCTATTCCTCTTCTTTTCGGTCCATCGCCCCATCCATCACGTTGCGTAGATGCACCTCGGATTCCGCATCCCAGTAGCCGCTACCAAGCTCCATAAAAACACTTGAGTATGGCAAGGCGGTGCGCGACTTAATAACGAGAACGCGATAGGTCTTGGTGGTATCCTCAAGCATACGCATCAGCATGTTGTTATTGAGCTTCAGAGTTTCACGCCCGTGCAAAGCCGTCTCTAACTCCTTGCGGTAATGCTTTACGCCGGGCGCGTAATCGTATTCCACCTTGCCAATTTCCGAGGTCACATAAATACGTGGTTTGACGTGATGTTTTTCCTCAATGACTTGCTCAATACCATCCACGAGATCTGGAATATCCGCATCAATATGAATGACACGCAGACCCCGGCGGCTCTGCACCGGAAAAGCAGCCTCGGCCACCACGATCCAGTTACGCGCGCCCAGGTGAGCCAGCTCATTGCGTATCGTTTTTTTCCACGGGCGAGAAGAATCACCGTTACCCGCACAGCCTGCTAGCAGGAGCGGAAGTAGAAAACATAGAAAGCGTGAGACAGACGACATCGTTAGGAATAGTTACGGCGCGGGACACTAGCCTGAACCACCAAAATCTGCAATGCGAATACAGCGAGAAATCATGCACTCAACAAGCGGTCTCATTCTGACAACCGGAAACTGGCAACTTTATACTGAAGCGAAGCG
Organism: Akkermansiaceae bacterium; assembly: GCA_045106535.1. Taxonomy (GTDB): domain Bacteria; phylum Verrucomicrobiota; class Verrucomicrobiia; order Verrucomicrobiales; family Akkermansiaceae; genus Oceaniferula. The sequence goes on from JBGCEU010000077.1 coordinate 1,474, forward strand.
ACCACTACATCAACTGCGCACCAGCTTCCGCCAGCGGGCTGCGCTCACCTCTGGAAAGGGTGACATGCGCGGCAAATGACTGACCTTTCAGGCGATTGCGAGTGAACACGAGTCCATTGCTACGGCTGTCCACATAAGGATTATCGATCTGCGCGGGGTCTCCCACCAGCACCAGCTTCGAGCCACGCGACATGCGGGTGACCACGGTCTTCGCCTCCTGCGGAGTGAGCTGCTGCGCCTCGTCGAGGATGAAGAATCGATTTGGAATCGACCGACCTCGGATATAACAGAGCGCTTCAATTTCAATAATACCACGTTCGATCAGTTCATCGTATGGCTTGCTCGCGGCATCGTCTGAAGTTTCTTTCTTCTGCTGCTTACGACGCGGCCCTTGATTGTTAGAGGGCTGCATCAGCAGATCAAGAGCATCATAAATCGGCTGTAGCCAAGGCTTCATTTTATCGTCAAGTGAGCCGGGCAGAAAACCTAACTGATCGCCCATGGATACTACAGGCCGCGATATTGTCAGGCCGTTATAGCGTCGGTTAAACATCTCGTGCAGTCCTGCTGCCACGGCAACCAGTGTCTTACCTGTTCCGGCCTGGCCGTAGCACGTTACCAGCGAGATGTCTGGATTGAGTAGCGAGTCGATGAGGCATTTCTGACCCAAGTTAAGCGGTTTAAGATGATGCCCGTCGGGAATCCTCAGCACCTCCGGAATCTGTAGCCTGACAAAGGTGCCATTGGCATCAAGCCGCGCTGGCATGGTCTGCTTTTCCCCTGCTTTCAGAAGCACATACTGGTTCAGCACGATTTCTTTTCGGCGAGGATGCTCCAGCACAAGCTCACCTGAGCTGGCAAAGCGCTGTAGCTCCATGGGATCAACATCGACACCACGGAGGTCATAGCTATTCACCTCGATGGGGTCCACCTTGTCGCTCAGATAGTCCTCGCATTCGATGCCCACGGCACGTGCCTTGAGCTGCATATTGAGGTCTTTGGTAACGAGCACCACCGGTGCGGAGTTATGCTCCATCAGAAGCACAGTCGCAGCCATGATCCGGTGATCCACACGCTCTCTATCAGGAAATACACGTAGGAACTGTCCCAGCTCTGCGGAATTCTGCTCACAGAACTCTGGATCATAAATCACCAGTCGGATCGTGCCGCCACCATCTGTCGGCAGACCTTCTGTGACCGCGTTACCGGTAGAAAATATTTCGGTGAGCCTGCGGTGCACCTTCCGGGCGTTGGCACCACGTTCGCTCTGCTCCGACTTGAATTTATCAAGCTCAGCCAGTACATCGACGGGGATACAGATGTGGTTGTCTTTGAATCGATTGAGACAACCGGGGTCATGCAGCAGAACATTGGTGTCTAACACAAAATTTTTCGCAGTATCAGACGGAGCCTGAATACCGAATTCTTTAATACGAGCCTTGCGCACGCCCTTAGTTGTGTCTGAGGACTTCGTGGAGGGCGATTCTTTTTCCTTAGTAGATGGCGGCGAGGATTTCTGGGCAGGGGTTTGGGTTTGCTCGGGGTGGCTGGGTTGGATCATGTTTCGGGTGGCTAACGACGAAGTGGCGGGTGAATAATGTATACGCAACGCCGGTCCACTTGCCCCAATGTTGCATACTCCCGCCAGTTTGCGGGATAGAAGTTCCGCAGAGTGAATCTTCAAGCATTCGCCTACGGGTTACGATTAAACATCCGTGGAAAAGCGGATGATCTTGTAATTCATTTATCAAGATAACTAAACTATCTGATAAATCGAAATGGATGGCAACATTATTCCGCCAAAGTTTCGTCATCATGAAAACGCTCTACCAACTTGGCATAACGCAGCTTCCCAAGTGCGGTGCGCGGAAACGCATTGACCATTAAAATCGATTCGACACGGGCGACCGGACTGCAAACCCGATTGTATTCTGCTAGAGCCTGGTCAACCGAGTGCGTTTCACGTGTGCCTTCGATAAAAGCAACGAGCCGACTCCCCTTCCGCTGGTCGGGAACAGCAACTACAGCGACCTGATCTCGACCTAACATTTTTTTCAGCCCTGATTCTACACCTGCTAGATCGACCAGTTCACCAAGCACTTTAGCGCAGCGATCTGATCGCCCTTTAAAAACGAGATGGTCATTTTCAACCTTAACCCGGTCGCTGGTTGTGAACCACCCATTCGTCAGAGGTGATTCTCTGGTCACCTTACCGTTTTCCACTTTCAGATACGCGCTAAGCAGCGGCTCCCCTTTGATTGAGAGAAGACCATCGGCATCTGTGCGTGTCTGCCAGCACGGAAGGACTTTAAGTTTTCTATCTAGAATGGATGCCGTGGCGATCTGTGAGGATGCCTCTGTCATGCCGTAGGTCTCGATGACAGGCCAGCCGAGTTCGATCGCTTGTTGATAAACATCGTCAGACAGCGCACCGCCACCGATGAGCACCGCACACAGGCATTCGGGTGCAGTTAGATGTGCATCAACCAAATCCGTCAGTTGGGTTGGCACCAGTGAAGTGAGAGTGATCTCATTTCCCAGTGCCTTGTGAAACTGTGTGACATTCCATGATTCCTGATAGAGAGACAATTTACAGGATGCAAGATGCGCGCGGGCAATGATTCCCATGCCACCGACGTGGAACGTGGGAAGCGCGAGTAGCCAGTGGTCGTTTTCGGTTACTTGCAAGTGCTCGTTGACCGCATGAGCCGATGCCAGAAGTGCCGAGCGTGACAGCGTGACCCATTTACCATCGCCTGTGCTGCCGGATGTTGAAAATAGGAGATGTTCACGGAACTGATCGTTATCCTGACACCACGACCGAATGATTTCAGACTGCGCAACCGCAGCCGGATCACGGTCGTTGACCATGACATGGCAGGTATCCGATTTCCAGAATTCAGAAGATGTCAGGTAAGCGGTGTCCATTCCAGTTCTGCGAGTAAGTCATCAAAACCCAAACCTGTTCCTGTGGCTGGATTGAATTGTGGTGATGGAGTGCCTAAACACTCGGTGAATGCGTTAGGCTCGAATAGTCCGTGTGTGATCAGACCACAGGTATCGACCACTGAGGAGAAATGCGATGCGGCAACACCCGCCTGCCACGCTGCGTAGCTTTGTCCGACCGGATGATCCATGTAGCTGGTGAAAACTACTTTGGATCCACTGGTTTGGGCGCGCTGAAGGATGGCGTCGACCTCATTGCAGGCTGGCTTCACCACCGACACGGGGAAATTTTCGGCATTTGTTTCCACGCCACGATCGACGGCAAGAGGAACACCTAACAAGTGACCCTCAGGCTGATCGCCTTCACTCCATGCATCTTCCATGAAGTCGATTTTTTTGCAAAACTCACCCCCAAGAGCTTGGAGAAACCCCTCCACCTCCGCCAGTGAACGTGTGTGGTTAAAATCCAGTCGCCAACGGAAATCCGGAAATGCTTTTGCAAGCGACATCATCTGTTCGGATTCAGCAGTGAGATTTCTCCCCAATTTCACTTTGACCGTCGTGAAGCCCGCCGCTTTTGCCTCAGAAAATGATTCGGCATCGAACTTCACCGTCGCGTGGCTCATCGGCACCTGGACTCCCTCAAATAAGCTCACGCCGGCACGCCTGGCATCGGCGTCGCGCTCTGCGCAGTGCATGGCTTGTCGGATCAACGGAGTGACCTCACCATTTTTTAAACACTGCAAAGTTTGCTGCAAATCCAAATCCCCCAGCTCTGGCCACGGGTGGATACAGCCGTACCCAAAGTCGCTCTCCCCCACTCTGATCAGTGCGCCGTGATGCTCTAACCGATCGGACCGACTATTCAGTGCTGAACAGCTGACCAAGGTGTATCGGTGAATGGAAATGGGAGCGCTCACAGGATCGTGGCCAAGTGTAATGCGGCGGCGAACAATATCAACTGCAGTGCCGCGAATGCGAGATACTTGTTGTATTGTTGCCCCGGCGTCTCGCTACAGATGCGTTTGATGATGAATAACCCGAGAACAAACGGAGGCAAAAACACGAGCATCGTCCAGCTAAGGTCATTCAGCAGCATGGCAATCACGTAGGGCGTTGCCGTCATGATGCGCACGAGATTGATCGCTGCACGCCTTCCCCATTTTACAGCCAAGGTATTTTTGCCATTGCCACGGTCTTCATCAACGTCGCGTAGGTTATTGACGGAAATCAGCACGGCAGAAAGGCAACCAATTGCCAGCCCCATGAACAACGCCTCCTCATGCCATTCCCCAGTCTGAACAAAGGTCGTGCCACTCACGGCAACGAATCCGAAAAATAATATCACAAAAAGCTCGCCCAGCCCTTTGTAGGCAAGCGGCACCGGACCACCCGTGTATCCGTAGGCAAAGTAGAGCGATGCCACACCGATCACCAGAATCGGCCAGCCCCGCGCTTCGATCAGAAAATACCCACAAACCGATGCCAAAAGCAGCGACACAATCGCGCTCAAGTAAACCGCCCTGCGCGACAACCGACCCGACGCCGTCGCCCGCATCGGTCCAAGCCGCGCATCCGTGTCCGCGCCCTTGTCTGAGTCGATCGCATCGTTAAAAAAATTCGTCCCAATCTGGATGAACACCGCACCGAGCAGAGTGAACAATGCGAGCCGCAAATCCCACGAACCCGCCAGGTCAAACGCCAGCACACACCCCACCCAGACAGGCACAATGGCGGCTGGTAGGGTTTTCGGTCTTGCAGCGAGAATGAAGGATTTCACGTGGAAGCGGTGAGTTCTGTCAGTATGTGATTAGGTAATTCCGTGATGATGTAAAGAAGTTCACGCCTTAGACTCTACCCATCCGTGCTCATCTGAGTCCATCCGTGCCCATTTGTGTTAAAAAAATCAGAGAACACAGATTAACTCAGATACCCACAGATCAAGGGAATCCGCTCATGCAGATATACCGGTTCAATACCTCCATACCGGATGTCACAGACCAAGCATTTCGGATTTAGTGCTTCGGATTTCGAATTTGGAGTGCTAACGATTCCATATGATTTCCAAACGAGCCATCTTCGAAGGACGCGTGCAAGGCGTCGGATTCCGCTACGCCGTCAAGGACATCGCCAAGGGTTTTGACGTGGTCGGCTGGATCAAAAACCTCGCCGACGGCACCGTCGAGCTCCACATTAACGGAGAGGAGGAGGAAGTGGAGGAGTTCCTCAAGGAAATCGTCGAGGAAAGCGCCATGGCACACAACATCAAGAACATGTACGCAAGCGAGACACCGCTGCTAGAGGATGTGAAGGGGTTTGTGATTGCCTCTTAATACATTTAGAAACGCTGAAACAGTGATTTGGCATCAAGGAATTCCGGCGTGACATGAACAGTTCAAATTGATTAATTTATTTCATGCCAAATGAAGACCAAGATCCAAAATTTGATTTGGAGTCTATCATTGTCTGGGTAGGTATCATAATCGCCGTTTGGGCTGGTGTCGCAATTTCTTTCTGGCTTTTGTTCAGAGATGCCAGCGGCACAGCGGGCGATACTTTTGGGGGAGTCAATGCACTTTTCTCCGGCTTTGCCCTTGGAGCAATTGCCATAACATTGTGGCTCCAAAACCATCAAATCAAGCTTCAAAGAAAAGACATCAAGATGCAGCGCGAGGAACTCAAACTCCAACGGGAAGAAGCTGTCCGAGCTCGAGAAGAATTTGAAAACCAAACTAGAATTCACGATGAGAACTTAGCTATACTTAAGAAAAAACAACTAGAAGAAGAAAAACGAATCAAAGCTGAATTTGAACCCAAATTAATGCTCAGACATGCGCCAGAGTTAACCGGCAACGGCAAATTCACACTGATGCTACATAATGCCGGATTACCAATCTACGATCTAAAAATCGTATCTCATTCTCCTGACGCACACTCAAATCACAATATAATTTGTAAACTTTCAAGTGATACATATCTTGAGCAGTATAAACATACCTTAGTGGCATTCCAATACCCAATTACACGACCACAGGGCTTCGATTTATGCAGGAAATGGGATGTGAAAATAGAATTTAAAAATACGTTGGGAGAGAAAAAACTCGTTGTTCTCCAGTATGTCCACAGATGATCCTAACAGCCATCATCTAAGCCTCGAAGTTTAAGAAAGTATTATTGGTATACTACTCAAACAACTCATCGCTGACGTGCGATTCGTAGTCCATCGACTGGTGAAGAATTCTCGCTACTTTCAGCGTATCCCGACCGATACAAAAGAAAATCACATGGCGTCCAACGGGAGCGCATTGGCAGTCTGGGTGTAGTTCTTTGCGGAATCGCCAGCGTTCGGGTGTTTGCTGAACCTCTCTGAGTTTTGAGTAGAGGCGTTTCAGGTAAAGCTCTTCCTGTTCCACGCCCCATGTATCGAGCGTGTATTGTGAGATGCTCTGCAAGTCGGCCTTGGCATCATCCGAAAGCTCAAGAATCATCGCCGTTTTCTATGCTCGATTTTCTCTGGCAATATTCAGAAACTTCTCTTCGGATTCTATTCGAGTCGTCTGGCCTTTTTCAATTTGGGCGAAGCCATTAGCCACCTCTGTTTTTAATCGTTCCTTCGCCTGGTCTCTTTCCAGCATGAGGCGTAGCGACTCGCGCACGACCTCGCTAGCATTGTTGTAGAGGCCAGAAGCGACCTTGCTTTTTACGTGATCTTCAAGTTGTGGTGTCAGCGATACATTCATGGTTTGTTTTTCCTGTGGTTATGGGCGTCAAGGTATCGTGAATGTCCAAATATGTCAATCTTTGACATATTTGGATATCAGAATACTCGAAGGAAACGCTGCTGGGTAGGGGCGTTTCGATGAAACGACCGCCCTATTAACTCGGTCAATTCATCGAATTGACCCTACCAAGGCGCGACTAGCGCGTTACGCCAAGTTCGTAAACACCGACTGCACGTCGTCGTCTTCCTCAAGCTTGTCGATGAGTGTTTCTACTTCTTCGATCTGTGCCTCGGTGAGTTCGACTGGGCTGCTGGCGATGCGTTGCAGGGTGGCTTTGACGCCTTCGATGCCCATGTCCTCACAGGCTTTGGTGAGGTCGCCGAAACTGGTGAACTCGCCGTAGACGACTACGCGGTCGTCCTGCACGTCCATTTCCTCGAGGCCGAAGTCGATCAGGTTCAGTTCGATTTCCTCGAGGTCAAGGCTGTCGGTTTTTGCAAACTCGAGCACTGCCTTGCGGTCGAACATGAAGTCGAGCTGGCCGCTGTTGACCATTTGCCCGCCGTTTTTGTTGAAGATGGTTTTGACGTTTGCCACCGTGCGCGTGGTGTTGTCGGTCGCGCATTCCACCCAGAGAAGAGATCCGTGTGGGCCTTTGCCCTCGTAGCTGATTTCATCGTAGTTGGCGGCATCGGCGGCTGTTGCGCGCTTGATCGCCTTCTCAATGTTGTCCTTGGGCATGTTCTGCGCCTTGGCGTTGTTGACGGCCGTCTTGAGCGCGGTGTTCGACTCGGGATCGGAGCCGCCTGCCTTGGCTGCCATGGTGATGACCTTGCCCAGTTTCGGATACAGGCGCGACATCTCGCCCCAACGTTTTTCTTTTCCTGCCCGACGTGCTTCAAATGCTCTTCCCATGGTGTTTAATTAGAATTGGTTTGCTGCGGCGACCATAGTGAATCGGCTCGGATGCTCAAGCTTTCATTACCACGGAACACACTCCAAAAAAACTAACCGCAAAAGATGCGAAAGGAGCTAAAATACTTAGGTTGCTCACTCATTTGGAACCACGGAATGCACGGAAGAAACGAAATTAGTTTCGAGAATAGCCAATTTTTGACCACATCATCCCTTCCGTGTATTCAGTGCGTTCCGTGGTTAATTTGAACCCATCGTGCAGGAATTTTTCGCAAACTTCGCCACTTTCGCGGTTAAAATGGCCTTCGTGGCTACGGCTGACAAAAAATGACGCGGACGGAGTCGAGGCGTAGGCGGGACTTGGAAATGGCCTGGTGCAGAGCGTCGCGCTGGCTGCGCAGGGCATTGATTTCGTCGTCGCTAACGTGGTCATTGATCTCGCCAAGCGCGACGAGGCGGTCGATCTCTTGCTGCAGGGTGGCGTCTGATGCAGCGAGTGCCGACTGCACCACAGGTTCCATGTTTGCGGCGGCGATCTCGCGGCATTTATCGAGCATCATCGGCAGCATTACACGACGGAATTTCTCCTGACCAAGGAGCTTGTGTAAGTTTCCGGGACGTAAGTCATCGGCATCCAGATGATAGGTCTCTGTGCAGTCCTCACCAGCGTGATTCACCTGCACACGGAGCGGCGTGGCGGGCATAAAGCGATCGCTGTGCAGTTCGGGAGGAGCGACGCACTCGACCACGGAATGGCACTCTAACAAAACCCCTTTGATGGGAGCTCCCTCCCATACGCCGAAGGAGGAGTTCCCCGCGTCTGACGTCATCAACAATTCAAGCGCCGTGCGAGCGACCGGATGATCCCAGCTCATGAATGCGGCGTCCTCACGCGAGAGTGCCTTGGTGCGATCGAACGTGGTGTTCAGCCCGTCGTCGGGAAGTGCCGGAAACGCATCCGTGATCAGATGCCCGGGACGAAGCAGATAGGTGCGATCGTCCAGCTCCTCGACATGCAGACCAAAGTGATCCCACAGACGCAGCAGAAACGACTCGGAAACGTGGTCGGTATCCATTTCCGCAATGGCTTGGATCTGAGTGCGAGCGAGTTCGGGTCGGCTCGAATTCAGCTCTAGTAATCGGTCATAACCACGACCTAACTGATCGGCAACTTTCTCGCGGCAGGTTTTGGATTTTTTAATAAACGACTCAAGTTCGTCCGACTTCATCTCCCCTGCCGGAATGCCGCCAAGCTCACGCAGGATCTCGGTGGCACCATGCAAGCTGTGCTCAAAGGCATTCAGCCCCTCGTGATACCAGCGCGCTAACAGTTCACCATGCGAGCCTTTGTGATAGGGCACGTGGATATGGATGGTTTCGGTCTGGCCGATCCGATCGAGCCGACCGATCCGCTGCTCGAGCAATTCTGGATCTTCCGGCAAATCAAACAGCACCAGATGATGGGCAAACTGGAAGTTCCTGCCCTCACTACCAATCTCCGAACAAATGAGTATCCGCGCACCCTCAGGCTCCGCAAAGTAGGCAGCGGTGCGGTCGCGCTGCATTAGCGACATGCCCTCGTGGAAGCAGCCGCAGTTGATATTGATGAGCTGCTGGAGGCGCTCGGATATTTCCTCCGCCAGCGCCTGCGAGTGGCAGATGAGAAGGATTTTTTTCTCCCCCAAATCCTTGAGTAAATTGACCAGCCACTGCAGGCGCACTTCGATGTGACAGTCCACGCCATCGCCATTGAGCGGGATCAGCGATACCTTACGCTCAGGAAAACCGGTGAGTGCCTCGCGCGTGTTACGGAACATCACGCGGCCAGTGCCAAAGGTATCGAGCAGCTCTCGAACGAGAGGCTCTCGTGCCGACTCATCACCGCCATCAAGTTTCAGGCAATGATCGTGAACGCGTTCCGAATGTGATGTAAACAGCTCACGATCCTCCCGACTGAGCACCTCGCCATCGATCAACCGACCCACGGCTTCGGCGACCTGCTCGTAATGCCCTGCTTCTTCTTGGAACAACTCAATATCGGTGTAACGCTCAGCATCTAACAATCTAAGTCGCGCAAAGTGACCTTCGGCACCGAGCTGACGCGGCGTGGCGGTCAGCAGTAACAATCCCGGCGTCTTACGGGCTAGATTTTCCACCGTTTGATACGCAGTGCTTGGCGCATGTTCACTCCACTCCAAGTGATGCGCCTCATCAACGATGAGCATGTCCCAGCCAGCGGCCACCGCCTGCTTGGAGCGTTCCCGACAATTGGCGAGAAAATCCACACTGCACAATACGAGCTGACTATCCAGAAATGGATTCTCATCATTTTTTTCAATCGACTGGCAACGTGCCTCATCGAACAGGCTGAACAGCAGGTTAAAACGGCGCAACAGCTCGACAAACCACTGGTGCAGCAGTGGCTCAGGCACCACGATCAGCACCCGGTCGGCACGCCCGGTGAGATGCAGCCGATGCATGATCAGGCATGCTTCAATCGTTTTCCCCAAACCCACTTCATCGGCTAACAGAACACGCGGCATCAGTCGTGACGCCACCTCACCCGCGATGTAAATCTGATGCGGGATCAGATCGACCCGACCACCCACAAATCCACGCGCTGGAGACTTCTGCACCTCGCATTGCCGGTTCAATGCTTCCACGCGCAAATCATAGGTGTGCAGATCATCGATGTGACCACCAAGCAAACGATCCTCGGGTTTGCTGAAGCTCATGGTATCGGACAGCCGTGACTCCTCGATTTCCTGACCATCACAAATATAGACTAACAGCTTATCCACTTCCACCACCTCATCGACCTCCAGCACCTCACCACTGTGCGTTTCCAGAGTCTCTCCTGCCTTCAATGCCACTCGGCGAAGAGGCGCGCTATCGAGCGCGTACTGTCGGCGTTCATTGGCGGCGGGAAACATCACCTCCACGCGTTTGAACTCCACCTTGAGCATGATGCCAAGTCCGAGTTCGGGTTCGCTTTCACTTATCCATCGCTGGCCGGGTGCTATCTGGGAAATAAGAGACATTTTATGGAGTGCGGGTTTGCAACCCGCGGCTGATTTTGTACATGACTTGCTGCGGGTTGCAAACCCGCACTCCATACCCTACTGTCCCGCCCATGTCCGATTCCATTGCCAGTGCCAGCGAACTCGTGGTGCGATACAGCCATCACACGGTGCTTGATGGCGCTACTCTTGCCATTCAGCAAGGCGACCGCATTGGCCTCGTGGGTCGCAACGGCTGTGGCAAGTCGACGTTTATGAAAATCATCGCCGGTGAAGCTGTCGGCGACTCGGGTGAGGTCACCAATAAACGAGGACTCGTCACCGGCTACCTGCCGCAAAACTTCGAACTGAATGATGAGGCCACGGTGCACGACAACGTGCTTGCTGGCGCGCAGCACACACTCGATCTCATCAACGAGTATGAAACCATCCCCGCTGATAGTCACCGCAGCGCCGAAGTGCTTGATGAAATCACACACCTCGAGGGCTGGGATCTCGAACATCGTGCTACCAGCCTGCTTTCCCACCTACATGCGCCAGAGCCCGACCGCATAGTAGGCACACTCTCGGGAGGAGAAAAACGTCGTGTCTCGCTCTGCCGCGCACTACTCGCCAAGCCTGACTTCCTCATTCTTGATGAACCGACTAACCACCTTGATACTGAATCCATCGAGTGGTTGGAGACATTTCTCGCCCGCTACACTGGCACATGTCTGTTTGTCACTCACGACCGCTATTTCCTTGATCGTATCGCTACCCGTATTGTTGAAATCCGCCGTGGTAAGTGCGACAGCTATCAGGGTAACTACACTGATTACCTGCTTGCCCGTGCCGAACGTGATCTTGCGGAATCGCGTAATGAACACAAACGCCAGCGCTTCCTTAGTCGTGAACTCGAGTGGGTGCGTCGCGGCCCAAAAGCCAGAACAACCAAGGCGAAAGACCGCATGGACCGCTACTTTGAAATAGCTGACCAGGAAGCACCCGAACAAGAACTCGACGTCGATCTCATCATCCCAGCGGCACCCAAGCTGGGAAATAAAATCATCGACGTTCGCGGGGCGGGCATGGCCTACGATGGCAACTGGTTATTCTCTGACCTCGACCTCAGCCTCGAAGGTGGCCAGCGACTCGGAATCGTAGGTCGCAATGGCATGGGCAAATCGACATTACTTAAAGTCATTCTTGGCCAGCTCAAACCTCTCGAAGGTAGTGTAGAGATTGGCATCAAAACGGAGAT
>JBGCEU010000078.1:0-37624 GCA_045106535.1 Akkermansiaceae bacterium
TATTTCAATTCAGACCTCGATGCGTGTGAGTTCTCAATCAGCCGTCAGGCACTGCTTGATGCCGGGTGGAACGGCAGCAGTAAACTTCGTTTCCAGGTTTATACAACACGCGACGGCACTCAGAATGATGGTACGGGCGCAGGTGACTTAGGTGGTAGAAACGACATACGCGATACCATTTACGATGACTGGCTAGCCGAGGACTACTGGAGCGCGCAGGACTTTATCGCTTCTAACGGAAAACTAACGAGCTACATGCAGGCGGACGGTAATGGTCGCTACCCAGACCAGTGCAAATCAGCCAAGGTCATCATGCTCAACCATGGTAACCACGCGATCCGCCCCGGCAGCCAGACGCATGCAAAAATCAACACCGGCTTCAGCACGGGATGGCACCGCAGCCTCGACGCGCATGAGGCATTTGGTGTGCCGATGACGCTTCATGTTACCCCAACGCTGGCATCAGCGGTGCAGTGGGCATCGGTAGATCCATCTGCTGGTAAGCCGTGGCTCGACGGGCCATCCTTTAATACGCGTATCGCATCAATGGCGCAGACAGGGCAGGTCAACCTGTTAGGAACCACCTATGCCGATCACATGCTGCCATATTTTTCCACCGCGTTTAACACGGACAACGCGGCGTTAGCCTCCGAGACACTGGAGCGCATTTACTCCACAGCACCATCAAGCAATGTGTTCTGGACACCGGAGCGGGTTGTGGATGGTGATGTGTTAGCCAAAGTATCCGCCATGGGCTACAGCTATACATTTATCGACCAGATGCGCCACTTCTTCAAATGGCAGGGCAGAAATACAGCGATCTCTGACGATGGATACCGTTTAAATAAATATCATGGTGTGACTTGTTTCCTGATCAACGATTCGGCAAGCACTTACCGTTACCAGACGATGAACAACGGCCTACCCGCCGCCCTCCGGAACCTCTACCAACGCAAGGCAAACAGCGGCACCCAAGATCAGGTAGTGGTGCTCTACCATCACTGGGATGAACTAACAGATACCGACAACGCTGAGGCATATGACACGAACCTGCGCTGGATGGCGAACAAGCCGTGGATCCGGGTGGTGACGCCCGAGCAGATCGTAAATAATGAGATTGATGTGACCCGCGACGGCATCGGTGATGCCTGGTTTGCGTTTGATCGTGGCTCACCTTCGCTGGTGAAGACCAGCCACGACTGGCTCGACCATGCCACCCAAGAGAACTATGATGAGTGGTATAACGGCAGCCCACGCGAAGAAGGGCTGGAGAGTAAAATATTCAACATCCGCACTAGCGTTCCGGTTTCTCAGTCGTTTGGTATGCAGGCGCTTAACGACGGTAAAACTGCCGATCTCGCGTGGGATCAAGTTGTTTCCATGTCGGCATCAAATGCTCGTCTCGGCAAACTCGCCCGAGCCACCGCTCATTCCGCCACCTTGCTCACTGCGTTTCATGAGCAGCAGAATAATGACCTGAGTAAATACAGCACGGGTGCCTACATCTGGCCGGATTTCGATTTCAACCCTCTAGCGGATTTCTCTAAGCATGCGCAGTCACAGATGCGCTTCGCAGCGATTTACAAACAAGTCGAGCTATGGGCAGCTAGCCCTCCGGCGATCGCAAGTGCCGTTGCACAGGATGTCGATCTTGATGGTGAAAATGAATACGTGCTGAAAAATGACCGCGTGTTCGCGGTGTTCGAGTCCATCGGTGGCAGACTGACCGCGGCATGGGCTCGGGATACCACACTGGGCCAGGTTTATCAGGTCGTTGGAAACCACCTCAGTTATTCAGGCAGTGAAACCGAAGAAGAAGGTGACAGCATTCTTAATGGCAGTGACATCAATGCTTACCGCACCAGTGGCTACAAAGACTGGTTCGCATCGGGTCCAGATACCAATGCGTACGTAAACGACAACTACACGGTCGCTGCCAGTGGCACCAATGGCTGGGTGTTCACAAGCTCGGACGGAAAAATTTCCAAAACCATTTCGCTCGCGGACAGCTCCGACATGCTTGCCGGTGATTATGTTCTGACGGGTGGTGTTACCAAGCTGTTTGTTAGGTTTGGTGCTTCCCCACATTTGGATGATCTGCTGGTCAATGGTCAGCGAAATCTTGCTGCCGCATCTGACAATGGCTCTCGAGTGGTCGTGACGAACAGCTCTACCCTCGCTGATGTTTCAGCAGCTGTGCACTATTCAAGTGCCGCTTATAATGCATCCGCTACCGACAAGGATGGAGCTAATAGTTTCTTGCCAGACACTCTGAACATGCGCAATCAGGCACAGACTGAGCAGCTGGAGCTTGAAAGCACCTCCACAACCTTCTCGATGGACTTGCAGCTCTCCGCAACATGTGCGGATTGTGACGAGGACGGTCTACCTGACGCGTGGGAAAGCAATAACAGCCTTGATCCAAACGATGACGGCAGCACCAATATAGATAACGGCGGAAGTGGAGATCCAGATCAGGATGGTATTGATAACACCACGGAACATTTGTTAGGGCTGAATCCACAGCTTGCCGATGCGCATCTTTTTCCACAGCTGCGCATCATCCGTAATGCCGATTCGAGCATTACACTCGATTTTCCAATCATCGGTGACCGCCGTTACCGCCTCTGGTGGTCGGATGACTTAGGCGGCTGGAACCAACTCGGCGCAGATGTCCTCACGCTCGGCGAGGCACCCGACCCGCACCGCCAGGTTGATGACGCAGGTCAGTATGCGTCACCACCACACCCAGACGATGAAGCCCGGAGGTTCTATAGGCTCGAAATACTCCTGCCCTAATGAACATAAGGTTCCCTCTTGCGCTGTCCGGCAAACCAAATCAAATGTTTAGATTACGAAGATGAAAAAAATATTATCAATTACCATGATCACAATTTGTGTTCAGACTTTGGGTCATGCGGTGGGCACTCTCGAAGTGCGCGCGCCCGGATATGACTTCCGTAGCGCGGAGTATTCTGCTTCCCATGTTTACATTGATGAAATAGCGGGGACGACGGCAAACATCGAGGTGCTCTGGAATTTGGCTGGATTTACAAACATTACTGATGTTGAGGTATATACCAATATTAACCGACGCGATTTGGCTCGTATTGATAAAAATGGTGACGGCTACGCTGATGGAATACAGCCCGTTAATGGAACAACAATCACCGACTCTGCGGCTGATACAAACCCCACCACTGGCCATTATTTCGCCCCGATCAATATGACGGATGGCGACAGCAATAATATTTGGGAACTTACGATTCCCGCTGCAAAAACGGGCGCCTACCGGCTTACGGCTCGGTTCAAAACATCGAATGCGATTGCGGAGAATAACAACGATCCTAGCCAATGGATCTGGTATGGCCTGCGTGACCACGCCGTAGTCGTGGCTCCTACAACCTCTCGGGATATCCAGCTATACGTTATGAATGTCTTTAACATAGAAGCCTCAGGGGATACCTTTGCCACTCGATCTACTCTAGAGGATCTCCATGATGCTTCGGATGCCGTTCACAATTTCGGTGGTGGTGGAAGTAAGTGGAATCTGGATTACATGAAGGGACTGGGTATGAACTGGCTCTGGTTTCAGCCTATCCACCCAGTGGGTATTGATGGTCGCGAGCCGTCTGGTGGTTACGATACGCCTACCCCACCCTATGATCCAGGTAGTCCTTATGCGGTGAAGAATTTTTTCGAAGTTAACGAGCTGATGACCGTGGATTATAATGGTGCCAATACGACAGCACAAAACCGCGCCGCTTCTATGGCAGCCTTCCAGGAGTTCGCAGCCGCTGCGGACGCAAAGGATGTAGGTATTATGTTAGACGCCCCTTTTAACCACACAGCCTTTGATGTTGAGCTAGCGCAGCAGGGTGTGGATCTTTTTCAGCCTGACGGACAGACTTGGGGTGCGTATGATGAGATCCGGACTCGTGAAGCGCGCTTTTTTTCTGCTGACGGAAACTACGGAAACCGTGCGTCTTCCGCGGCGAATATCGCGGCTGGGCCAGACCGATTCGATTTTGGTAAATGGCGTGATGTCAAAGACGTCTTCTTTGGCCGCTACGACGCCTTGGTGGAGTTCGACAGCGAGCCAGAACGCTCGAGCTACACCAGCGAAGGGGATTGGTTTGACTATAGTGATACCGATTGGACAGCAAATGATTTCACCCAAGATGGTCAGCAGTGGAATGTTACACGTAGGGTTTGGGATTACTTTGCGGAATACGCTGTCCACTGGCTGGAAAGAACGCGCCCCACGAACCAGAACCGAAACTCTTTACCAAGTGATGGTGATGTCGCTGCCCGTTATGCCTGGGACGCGAGGGGTATTGACGGTTTGCGATGCGACTTTGGGCAGGGGCTACCTCCCCAAGCTTGGGAATACATTATTAATGTGGCGCGCAGTCACAAATGGAATTTTGTAATGATGAGCGAGTCATTGGACGGCGGTGCGGTCACTTACCGATCCAGCCGCCACTTTGAGATCCTTAACGAAAACATCGTTTTTCCGCTCAAGTCTGCCACTACCGCTCAAGACTACCGCAATATATTTGATGGTCGCCGTAATGCTTACGGACAGGCTCTCGTGCTTGCGAATACAACCTCACACGACGAAGAAAATTATGCTGATCCATGGCAAGCCCTGGTGCGTAACGCGGCTGTTGGGGCGATGGACTCGGCCTCTCTTGTCTTTCCAGGTCAAGAACTGGGTATTGTTACTGACAACAAGGGTAACAGTGATGCCTCTGATAACTTCAATTACGGTTATGATCACTACGAAACGAACTTTGGAAAAACAATACCTCATTTCAAGCGGTGGAATTCCATGATGCCTATATGGAATGATAACGATTATGGTAACGATCAGCTGTATCCGGTTTATTCAGGTATTCAAACAGCACGCAATAACAGCCCGGCGCTGCGCAGCTCTAATCGATGGTTTCTAACCGGTGATGGCAACAACAACCAAATATATGCCGTCGCAAAATATGAGACTCCTAATGCTTCGCCAGCGACCTCGGATGTGGTTTTGGCTTTTTCTAATTTGGATCGAAATAATGATCAGAGTGATAATTTCAAAATTCCTGCGGGTCTTGGGCTGTTGTTAGGTTTAAACGATAACCGCACTTATAATGCTAAGAACATTTCCGCGTATACAGCCCAAGATCCTAATCGGCGTGATGCCTTGCTTTGGGGTGGTGGAATTACTGGCGCAAATTTGAAGAGTGTCGGTTTCTTTGTGGGAACTAATAAAGTCCCTACAACTGAGATTGGCTGGTCTACTGACCCATATGAAGCGCAGTATCTTAAGGTTTATGATGTTACCATACCGGTCGCGACACCTTCTCAACCTAATATGCCTAACAATCATGACTATGAAATAGGAACACAGGCGAAGTTTGATTGGACAGATGTGCAGGCGGATAGCGAGGGTGTCGTTCCTCACTACGAGGTCACTGTCATTATCAACAGCGGTGATCCGACTACGTTCATCACCACTGAAAGCGAATACACAGTGAACGCCGCCGAAGGTAACCAAGTGTCAATTTCTGTGCGTGCCGTGAATCCGAACGATAATACCAACAAAGGGCCAACCAGTTCACAGAGCCAGGCAATCAAGCTGCTGTCTGCTACAGGGGATGAGGACGGTGACGGTAGATCTAACTCGTTAGAAAAGGCTGCGGGCACAAATCCGCGTGATCCTAGTTCTATTTTCGAAACCACATCAGCCGTCGTGAATGGATCTGATTATGATGTTTCATTCACGACAGTTGTAGGAAGATATTATCATTTGGAAACAAGTACAGACCTTGGTGTCACGGATGTATGGACAGCTGTTAACCGCAACAATCTCGCTGCTGGAGCCTCTATGATGCTTACCCATTCCAATGGTGCTGCGGGAACCCGCCGCTTCTACCGCGTCCGCGTCACGGAAGACCCATTACCCGAATAGAGCCACCGCTGTCTTACACTCCGTGAAACTCTTGCAGGGTCTTCACGGTGAACTCCTTTTCTTGCAGCGACCGCATTGCTTGCACGGAGGCTTCGGCTGCGGAAAGGTTGGTGCAGTGGGAGATCTTGTTAGTGACGGCGGCTGAGCGAATTTTGACCTCGTCGGCGCGGGCTTCGTGCCCGCTTGGGGTGTTGATGACAAAGTGGATGTCACCGTTTTTCATCAGGTCTAACACATTGGGACGTTTTTGCTCGGCGAGCTTGTAAAGCCGTTCGACGGCGATCCCTTCGTCTCTGAGGAATTTGTAGGTGCCACCGGTTGAGTAGATGACAAAGCCGAGTTCTATAAGCTCCTTAGCGATATCGAGTGATGCGGGTTTGTCCCGATCATTGACGGAGAAAAAGACGTTACCCTCCGTCGGCAGTGGGTTAAAGGCGGAGATCTGGGATTTGGCGTAGGCAAGTCCTAGATCGTCATCAATGCCCATGACCTCACCGGTGGATTTCATTTCGGGACCAAGCACGATATCGATGCCGGGGAATTTGGACCATGGGAAGACGGCTTCTTTGACACAGTAGTGAGGTGGTAGAATTTCTTCTGTGAAGCCAAGTTCTTTGAGGGTTTTTCCGACCATTACTTTGGCGGCGAGCTTGGCGAGCGGTATGCCAATGGATTTGGAAACAAATGGCACGGTGCGTGAGGCACGTGGGTTGACCTCGATCACGTAAAGCTCCTCGTCTTTTACGGCGAACTGGATGTTCATCAGGCCGCGGACTTCGAGTTCCTTGGCGAGCTCTTTAGCTGCCTTGAGAATTTGTGTTTTGATATCCTCAGAAAGTGACGGTGCTGGGATAACACAGGCGGAGTCGCCGGAGTGGATACCAGCCTGCTCGATGTGCTGCATGATGGCGCCCACCACAGAGGTCTCGCCATCGGAGATGCAATCGACGTCCACCTCTGTGGCTCCTTCAAGAAAACGGTCAACGAGGATCGGTCTGTCAGGTGTCACATCAGCGGCTTCGCGGATGTACTTGCGCAGCTCTTCGTCATTGTAAACGATCATCATGCCGCGGCCGCCTAACACAAATGAAGGCCTAACAAGAACCGGGAAGCCGATGCGGTCGGCAATCGCGCTTGCTTCGTCTTCCGACACGGCAGTGCCTGCTTCTGCCTGCTTTAGGCCGATCTTGTCTAACAGTGCGGAGAAAAACTTCCGGTCTTCGGCAAGTTCGATGCTTTCTGGTGAGGTGCCAATCACTGGGACGCCATGGCGTTTCAGATCAGCGGCAAGGTTCAGCGGTGTTTGGCCACCGAATTGCACGATCACGCCGTCGGGTTTTTCCTGGTCGCAGATATTGAGAACGTCCTCTAAAGTCAGGGGCTCGAAGTACAGCTTGTCAGACGTATCGTAGTCGGTAGAAACTGTCTCGGGGTTTGAGTTCACCATGACGGTCTCGTAGTCGAGCTCCTTCAGGGCGAATGCGGCGTGAACACAGCAATAGTCGAACTCAATACCCTGACCAATTCGGTTAGGGCCACCGCCTAGGATGATGATCTTTTTCTGATCCGTTTCGCGGGCCTCGTTCTCGTCGCCGTAGGTTGAGTAATAGTAGGGCGTGTGCGCCTCAAATTCAGCTGCGCAGGTATCAACGAGACGATACGTGGGAATGATGCCCGATTCTTTTCGTCCAGCACGGACTTCATCTTGGGAGGTGCCGCGTGCGTGGGCGATCTGGAAATCCGAGAAGCCGAGCTTTTTGGCTTTCTTGAGATCCATTGTGGCAAGTTCCTTGCCTTCGTCTGAGATGATTTTGAGGTGCTCAAGGAACCACGGGTCAATGGCGGTCGCTTCGAATATCTCATCGACCGTCCAGCCTTGTTCAAAGGCAACGGCTAGCCAGAAGATACGCTCGGCATTTGGAACATGGAGCTTACGTTCGATTTCCTCATACGTGGCATCAGTTTTGCCTTTACCGTCGGAGCCAAATCCTAATCGACCAGTCTCAAGCGAGCGCAGGGCTTTCTGCATGGATTCCTTAAAGGTGCGGCCAATGGACATGGCTTCACCCACGGCCTTCATCTGGGTTGTTAGAACGGAATCCGCGGCTGGGAATTTTTCGAATGTGAAGCGTGGAAGCTTAGTAACGACGTAGTCGATGGTCGGCTCAAAGGATGCTGGTGTCTCCTGTGTGATGTCGTTAGGTAGCTCATCAAGTGTGTAGCCCACAGCGAGCTTGGCGGCTATTTTCGCGATCGGGTAACCGGTCGCTTTTGAGGCTAAAGCCGATGAGCGTGACACACGTGGGTTCATCTCGATGACAATACAGCGTCCGTCCGCTGGGTTAACTGAGAACTGGATGTTAGACCCGCCTGTTTCTACGCCAATTTCTCGAATGCAAGCGAACGAGGCATCACGCATGATTTGGTATTCGCGGTCTGTTAGGGTCTGTGCTGGTGCCACGGTGATAGAGTCTCCCGTATGCACACCCATGGGGTCGAGGTTCTCAATCGAGCAGATGACGACACAGTTATCTGCGCAATCACGCATCACTTCCATTTCGTATTCTTTCCAGCCTAACAGGCTTTCCTCAATGAGCACTTCTGTCACTGGTGAGAGATCGAGTCCGCGCGCGACGATGGTTTCCAGCTCTTCTTTATTATAGGCGATTCCCCCACCCGAGCCACCTAATGTGAATGCTGGGCGTATGATAAGTGGAAAACGGTTGCCCACAGATTCAGCTATGTCCTCAGCAATGGAAAGAGCCTCCTCCATCGTGTGGGCTACACCACTTTGTGGCAGGTCGAGACCGATTTTGAGCATCGCCTCTTTAAAGCGAAGCCTGTCCTCACCTTTGTCGATTGCATCGGCGTTGGCACCGATCATTTTGACCCCGTACTTATCTAGGGTGCCGGACTTAAACAAGTCCATCGATGTGTTGAGTGCGGTTTGTCCCCCAAGTGTGGGCAGTAAGGCGTCTGGTTTCTCGCGTGCGATGATTTTTTCGACGACCTCCGGAGTAATCGGCTCGATGTAAGTGCGCGGCGCAAATTCCGGGTCGGTCATGATCGTCGCCGGATTGGAATTAACCAGAATGACTTCGTAACCCTCTTCGCGTAGCGCTTTACACGCCTGGACGCCGGAGTAATCGAACTCACATCCTTGACCAATCACGATCGGGCCGGAGCCGATCACCAGAATTTTTTCAATCGTTGTGTCCTTGGGCATCAGGTTTTGCTAAATTTGTAGGATTTATGACGACTTTGCCCAACTTGTAAAGCACTGCTCACTCACTAATTGATCTTTTTGAACGTCAGGGCGGATTTGTGGTCAAAGCATTACATGAAGATTAAGTATTTCTTGCTGCTTGCGACCCTCTTGATGGTTCTATCGACGCCACTTTTGGCACTGCATGGTCGGCATCTTGAAATGCACAAAAAAAGTCCGTTTTCATTGTTTATGAGCAAGATCTCGGTGGGTGGATTTGTTAAAAGCCCAGGCGGGGTCGAGTTTGCTGAAAATATGACCTTGTTTGAGGCAATCAAAGCTGCTGGTGGTCCTACCCCATTCGCCAGCATCCGCAGAGTGCAGCTTATTCGGGATGGAAAGCGCTTTGTTTACGACATGAGAAAGCCGCGGCATCAGCAAGTCAGGATATTGCCAGATGATTGTATCAATGTGCCGCAAAAAGCATGGTTTGGCAGGTAGTTCACGCCTTCTGAACAACTCTAAGTATCGTGATTATCTGCATTGGGTTTGCTTGCTGGATTTGCTCGTTCGTTTTTGCTGCCGTTGCATTCGCCCATGAGAAACTAATTTTAATCTATCAGAAGATTAACGGACTTTTTACTGTATCCATTCAATCATGATGAAGATCGTAATTCTTACTATATTTGCCAGTTTGGCGTTGCCATTGGCCTCAGCAGAACCACTCAATGTGTTTATTCGAGCTGGGAAAAAAACCCATGGCCCTGGAGCGCATGATCACCCGAGATTCCTTGCGGATTGGAGTAAGTTACTTAAAGAGCGTGGTGCGGAAGTCGATGGAGCGCTCGTTTTTCCGACGGATGATCAGATGAAAAAGGCGGATGTGATTGTCTTTTACGCGGCAAATGCGGGCAGCATGAAACCCGAAGAGCGGTCGGCGCTGGCTAGATTCCGTAAACGGGGCGGTGGATTGGTTTTTATTCATGACGCTGTGTGTGGTAATGATGCTCAGTGGTTCAAGGGAGTAGCCGGAGGCGCGTGGGAGCATAAGCACTCGAGGTTTTTTGAAGGGCACTTTGATTTGGAATACACAAAAAAGGCTCATCCGGTCACCAAGGGCGCAGGAAATTTCGAGCTCGATGATGAAATCTACTGGAATCTCCATTTCGACCCCAAGGCCAAGGTGCTTGCTAAAACCAACTGTAAACACGCTCCGGGCAGCCCGCAGATCTGGTCGCTTGAGACTGGCAAATCCAGAACATTTTCATCAATCCCGGGTCACTGGCATACCACCTTCAGTATACCTCATTACCGTGCCATTCTGTTGCGTGGCATTGCCTGGGCGGGTCATCGCAACGCGGATCTGCTGACGACGCCAGAAGAGGTCAAGGCATTGGAAAAGCCCGATAATGCGATCAAGCTTTCAGGATTTGTCAAAAACCCGGGGTTGGTTCCTTACAAGAGGGGTATGACGTTACAACAAGCCATCGCTGCTGCTGGTGGTCGTAAAAATCTTGCTGCAAATACCGTATACCTGCGTCGCAATGGAAAACGTTATAAATTCAATTTGCGTAATCCTCACCACCAGGATTTAAAGGTCTACCCAAAAGATGAACTAGATATTCCCAAGTCGAATTGGTAGCTTACTTCACCTCTACAATCGCGCCTGGTCTAACGAGAGTAGGAAACCTCGCGGCGTCCCAGTTGGAGAGACGGATACAGCCTGCCGATTGTGCTCTGCCGATCGTGCGCGGGTTATTGGTGCCGTGGATACCGATGCCGGATTTTGATAGGCCGTTCCAGATGACCCCGACTGGGTTGTTAGGACCGGCGGGGATGGTGAGATATTCTTTTCCTCGTACTCCGGTTTCTAACAGTCTTTTGTCGTAGCGCCACGTTGGTAGTTCCACGCTGTTCTTAAGGTTCCAAATACCGATTGGAATAAAGCGTGGCTTGCCCGGCGTGATGGGAAAGCTGGCAACGAGCTGTGGCCTTGCCTTTGTCACTTTGGTTGTGCCGTCGGCATTCTCCTTCACAGTTGGTAGAATGAGGGTATAAACGTAGACTTGTTTAATCTTGGTATCCACAACAACGCGCTGCGCGGTTAGGCTCTCCTCACTTTTGTGGCTGCGGCCGTGCTTTAGGTTTTCGATGCGGAACGGCTGGATGTTAGGCACTTTCATCGCGCTGTGGGTCTTCGCGTTGCGGACGACTTTGGATGAGTTGATTGCAATGAGCAAATCCTCTGAGCTGTGGTAGCGCTCGGCCATGAATTCCGCCACACTCCGGTATGGCATGGATTTTCTTTTCGCCTGCTGCGAACGCTTGTAGGGAAGAGTGTGATCAACGAAGTCTTTCACCGTGCTGGGCACAATCGCGGTGGCGTATGCCTGGGGCACTCCCTTGAGGGCTTCCTCAATGACGCGCGGGTCGTCTTTCGCCCTGCCGAGGCTCACGTTGTAATTTTCGATGGCGAGCTTGGTGAACGTGCCGGGTTTGCCGTCGATGATTCCAGGGCCAAAATGTTTTTGATCGAGAAAAATCTGCAACCGCACCGCTTCGTCACGATCTTCAGGCAGGGTCAGGACTGGTTTTTTTTCCTCTGACTGGGTATCGGGTTCTGTCGTTGGTTTTTCAGCAGGTTTATCGGATGTCAGATTTCCATCAATCGGCACGGCTTTCGGAGCAGGCTCCTCAGGTAGCTCTCGCAAAGGTGGCGGAACGTTAAGTGTCTGTGCGCTGATTGAGGCACAGCAAAGAGCCAGTATGAAAAGTAATCGTATCATTTTCCTTATAGACGTATAACGGTGGTATTCTGACACATATTTCTGATTGCGCGATAACTAACAAATACAAACCTTACTAAGGCTCGTAAACGAACTCCACCAGCTTTCCGGCAATGCTCGACGGCACCACTGCTTTAAGTAGAACATCATTACCCTCGTAGTCAGTTTCTAACACCTTTGCGTCTCGGTGTAGTAACCCAGCTAAATCACCGCGTTGTTGCGGAATGCGGTAGTTGCGTACCTGCACACGGTCGGCAAGCATTTCTGTGCAGCGGTCTAACAGAACGTCCATCCCCTGCCCTGTGATGGCGCTTACCGAGACGGTGTTGGGAAACGCGACTTCGAGGCCGGCGAGTTTTACCGGATCATTGAGCACGTCGATTTTGTTGAGCACAACAATCATCGGTTTGTCTTTGGCGCCAAGCTCTTCAAGCACCTCCATTGTAGTCTGGTAGAATTTTTCCACCTCGGGTGATGAGGCATCCAGCACGTGAATGATAAAGTCGGCGAGTACCGCTTCCTCGAGGGTTGCTTTGAATGCTTCGACGAGTCGGTGCGGTAGGTTTCTAACAAAACCAACGGTATCTGTTAGGAGGAGCGGTTGGCCATCGGGTAGCTCGATGGCGCGGGTTGTGGTGTCCAGCGTGGCGAAGAGCATATCCTTCGCCATCACATCAGCCCCGGATAGTTGGTTTAAAAGTGTCGATTTTCCGGCGTTGGTGTAGCCCGCGATCGCAGCGCAAGGCGTGCCCTGCTTTTCGCGTTCCTTTCGGCGTGTGCCCCGTTGTTTTCTGACCTCGGCGAGTTCGCGTTTACATTGGTCAATGCGGGTTCTGGCGAGGCGACGATCCACCTCGACCTGTTGCTCACCCATCCCACGGGAAGCGCCTCCCCCACCCTTTCCGCCTCCGGCTCCCCCGCCCTCTCGGTCAAGGTGACCCCACATCCGGGTGAGTCTCGGCAGTGAATATTGCATCCGAGCTAGATCTACCTGGAGACGTGCCTCACGGGTGTGGGCTCGTTTTGAAAAGATATCGAGGATAACCTCCTCGCGGTCGATCACACAGATGTCGGCAAGCTCTTCCCAGTTTCGCTGCTGCGATGGCAGGAACATGTTGTCGAAGACAATACAGTCGCAGTCGTGGGCTTTCGCTAAATCGACTACCTCCTGAGCCTTGCCTGTTCCACATAGATACTTCTTGTGAAGGGAGCGGGTAAAAGCCAACACGGATTCGGCCACTCCGATTCCCAGAGTGCTGACCAGTTCCCCGAGTTCCTCAAGCAATGATTCCGCTTCCTCTGCTTCGCGCCTGTCCGAGCAGATACGCACCAGCAGTGCCCGCTCGACCATTTCCGGCTTATCTCTGACCTCAAACATGCGCCCAGATACATGCATCAATACCTACAAGAGCGCAAGCCCTGAGCGAGCGCCCGGCGGGTCGAGGTTTTGAATCGGTTACTAGGATTTCTGCTCGAGTGGCACAATGAGCGACGGGATCTTTGCTTTTCTCACGCAGCCTTCTGCGACGCTACCCAAGAGCAAGCTACCCAGAAAACCGTGACCGTGTGAGCCGAGCACAAGCATATCGGCATCGACCTCCTCGGCATACTCAAGAATCGCGTGCAATGGCTGACCTTGAAGAACTTTGGTCTGCACATTTGGCACATCTATTTGAGTGGCTAGCTCGCTGAGTTTTTGCTCACTGCGAATCAGTGATTCTGTCTGAAGCTCCTGCATGGCGGGAAACTCATTTGGAGCAAACCCATAGGCGGCATACGTTGGTTCTGGCTCGACCACGTGGACGAGGTGGATGCCCTCATTGAGAGCTTTGGCGAGTTTTGCGGTGGCCTGGATCACCGGCTCGTTAGCGTTAGAAAAGTCCAGTGCTGCAATTATCGTTTTCATAGCACTATCAATATACCGCCGTCGCCTGCTAGCTTCAAGTTAATAGCCGTGTCGGATTTTCCCATTTATTATGCGCATTTTGCCGCCGTTGTTCCACATGGAACATCCTATCTTCAGTCTTGCATCTTGCGCCCGCCGTCTTACTTGTCTCCCCCGATGTTTGTATATCCGAAAACATATGACGTGCTCGTGATTGGAGCTGGCCACGCAGGTGTTGAGGCTGCTCTGGCTGCGGCTCGACTTGGCTGTCAGGTCGCGGTGCTGACTCAGAACCTGGACACCATTGGTGCCATGTCCTGTAACCCTGCGATTGGTGGTCTGGCAAAAGGCCACATGGTCCGCGAGATCGATGCTCTCGGAGGTGTAATGGGAATGAATACAGACGCCACCGGAATTCAGTTCCGTATGCTTAATGCTGGGAAGGGGCCGTCTGTTCGAGCTCCACGTGCCCAATGCGATAAGAAAGCCTACCAGTTCCGCATCAAACACACACTCGAATCGACCGAAGGAATTGACCTCCACCAAGCCAATGTTGCTGAGCTACTGGTCGAAAACGATACCATTACCGGTGTTACAACATCTCTCCAGATGCAGATCAACGCCCGATCTATTGTGCTCTCAGCAGGCACATTTATGCGCGGGCTGATGCATGTAGGACTGAAAAACGAAAAGGGCGGACGTATGGGCGACGCTACATCGACGGTTTCCGATTCCCTGCATGCCCTCGGGTTCCACGTAGAACGTTTCAAAACAGGCACCCCCTGCCGCATCAACGGGAAGTCCATCGATTTCTCAAAAACCGAAGCCCAGCACGGTGATACTCCCCCACCCTTTTTCTCCTATCTCGCTGACACCCTCACTCGGTCGGAAGACGATGTGCATTCCCTCAACGGGAAAATTCGAAATTCTGCGTCTTCAGATGCGGGGTTCCACGTGGAACAAGTCCCCTGCCACATCACTTGGACAACCCCCAAAACCCACGACATCATTCGCGACAATCTCGACAAATCCCCCATGTATTGTGGCAAGATCGAAGGCCCTGGTCCACGCTATTGCCCCTCCATCGAGGACAAGGTGGTCAAGTTTGCCGATAAGGAACGCCATCAGGTTTTCCTCGAACCGGAAGGGCGCCACACCCACGAATACTACATCAATGGCGTCTCCACCTCCCTGCCCTACGAGGTGCAGCTGGACTTCATCCGGTCGATCCCCGGGCTGGAAAACGCGCAGATCATCCGGCCCGGCTACGCGGTGGAGTATGATTACTGCCCTCCCACTCAGCTGTCCCCGACCCTGGAAACCAAACGCGTTTCAGGGCTCTATTTCGCAGGCCAGATCAATGGCACCTCCGGTTACGAAGAAGCCGCAGCTCAGGGTCTGATGGCGGGTGCCAACGCTGCGCTCAAGGTGCTCGAAAAAACGGAATTCATCCTGCGCCGCGATCAGGCATACATCGGTGTGATGATCGATGACCTAGTCACCAAAGGCACTACCGAGCCCTATCGTATGTTCACCTCGCGTGCTGAGTACCGACTCCTTCTCCGTCAGGACAATGCCGACCTACGGCTAACTCCCCCAGCGATAGAAAACGGTCTGGTTTCTGGTCTACGGGCAGAGCGAACCGAGGCAAAAATCTCTGCTCTGGAAACCGCAAAAAAGCTCATTCCAACCATTTCTCATGACGGCGTGAAGCTTGATCACTGGTTCCGCCGGTCGGAAAACTCTTACACGACCCTGCCCTCTGAGATTCTTGATCAGGTGCCGGCGCAGCTGTGGCCGCTGCTCGAGACCGACTTCAAATACGCGGGCCACCTCGGCCGCCAGCAGCAGCAGATCGACCGACTCCAGCGCATGGAAGACAAACGCATCCCAGACAGCTTCGACTACGGAAAGGTCAACGGTCTCAAAGCCGAGGCGCGCCATCATTTGACGACGATTCGTCCGACCACGATCGGTCAGGCGTCCCGCATTTCTGGAATCACCCCGGCCGACATCGCGATTCTTGCCATTGCTTTGCGAAAGTAGCCCGCTGTGGAGCGTGGATTTGTAATCCGCATCAAATTGGGTATATTAAACCGATCTAAACGACATATAGCGGTATTTTATCAAAACACCCCAATATATGCCCAAAATATCGTCTTTTTGTATATGCGCTACAAGTTGTTTATTATAAGTGAGTTGAGTTGATATATCAGGCTGTTTAACACTCTGAGAATTTCACCAAATCCCCCACCCTGTATCCTTGGGTGTTCTAGACGATTCTCACAGAGCAAAAAATCCGTGTCGATTTGCCAAATCCGTGGTTACTTTGGCGCATGCACAAACTCATTTTCCTAACAGTCATTG
The DNA here is from genome assembly GCA_045106535.1 of Akkermansiaceae bacterium. Taxonomy (GTDB): domain Bacteria; phylum Verrucomicrobiota; class Verrucomicrobiia; order Verrucomicrobiales; family Akkermansiaceae; genus Oceaniferula. The sequence continues at coordinate 16,206 of JBGCEU010000078.1, forward strand.
CGCTGAGCCTAACAGCGTGCAAGGGGGAGAAAGAAACCAAAAATGTGACCACTGAAAAGCCAGCTGTGGCTGAGCTAAAAAAACCGCAAATAATCAAAGCGGATCCAATCGAGCTACTACGCACTCACCTCTCACTCACGTCGCAAAATCAGCCCCAACTCTCTGAGCAGGCATTTGCGAAAATACCGCTTAGTAAAGAGCAGGCAAAAAAAGCGACCGAAATGATCTTGGCAGACCGGCTTGCTATACTGCGAAACAAGCGGAGACAGGAATTTGATGAAAAAGTCATCCGACACGGCGACAAGACCATGCGCTATGAATTTATGATTTTTGGTGATGCTCCTCATGACGGGCGCTCACTCTATATTTCCATGCATGGCGGGGGAAATACGGCGGCGCGTGTTAATGATGGTCAGTGGCGAAATCAAATTCGCCTCTACAGACCCGCTGAAGGAATCTACCTGGCACCACGTGCTCCCACAAACACCTGGGACTTGTGGCACCAGAATCATATTGATCCGATGTTCGATCGGCTAATCGAAAATTTTATTACTTTCAAAGGAGTGAACCCAAACAAGGTCTATATCATGGGCTACTCCGCCGGTGGTGATGGAACCTATCAGCTAGCGCCACGCATGGCAGACCGCTGGGCGGGTGCTGCGATGATGGCTGGTCATCCGGGCGACGCCCAGACATGGAACTTGAGAAATCTGGCCTACATCATCCAATGCGGCGGAAAAGACCACGCCTACAATCGTGCCAAGCTTTGCGCCGAGTGGGGGAAAAAGCTAGGCAAGCTAGCCAAAGCAGACCCCGGCGGTTACCCGCACAAAGCCATCGTCTATCCACAGCACGGTCATTGGATGAGCCTTGAATGCAAACAAGCGCTGCCGTGGATGGCTAAACACACACGTAACCCGTGGCCAAAGAAACTCCACTGGTACCAGGATAATGTCACTCACACTCGGTATTTCTGGCTGTCTAACAAAAACCCAAAACACAAGCAGCTCATCAGCGCCGAGGTGAAGGAGAACACCATTACTCTGACACTACCGGCAACTCACAATGCAATCGGGGAAGTAGAATTCACTGACCTTGACACGATAACTCTTCGGTTGAATGATCGATTGTTAGATCTAGACAAACCAGTCATTATTAAAGATGAAAAAGGAGCGGTTCTGTTAGAAAAAGAAATTTCAAGAGACATTCAGTCAATTCATAATTCCTTGCACGAAAGACTGGATTCGACATCCGTTGCTACCGCTACGGTGACTGTCAGACTGAAGAAGCCCTGAGTCACGGTAGTATAATCACCTCATGCCAAACCTTGAAACCTGATAATGAATCCTCGACTTATCAGACTATTCCTTTTTAGCTTATGCTTTTTGGCTTCGTCACCTGCGAAGGGTCAGGAAGCTACTGCTAGTTCTGCTGGGGCGAGATTCTCGGCAAAACTCGAAGAGATGCTCGCATCACTGAAAAGCTCGCGCTATCAGCACCGCACCGACATCGATGTATTGGCGGGAAGGTTCAACTGTGACTGCTCAGGACTGTTAGGATATGTCTTGAGCAATTCATTCCCAGAAGCATTCCTTGCTCTCAAGGGTGATCTAGCGCCATGGAAATCACGTCCACTTGCGGCCACATTTTACCAGACCTTTGATAGGGTGGGGGAGCATGGAAATGGTTTGTGGCAGAGAGTTCCTCGCCTGATTGATGTGCGCCCTGGCGATCTGATTGCATGGCGCAAACCCGAACTGGAAAAGGGAAAATCTACCGGTCATGTCTGTATGGTGGCTGGTTTTCCACTCATTGAAGAGGACGGGCGCATTCGTATCAGGGTTATAGATTCGACGAACAAGCCTCATGAAAACGATACACGCCGTGATGAGAAAAACGGATTCGGTGCGGGCGAAATGTGGTTTAAAGTGAACAACAAAGGTCGCCCAGTGGCATACATCTCACGCAAGGGTGGTAAGCAAATTGGATCAAATCTGATCCTGATAGGACGTTTGCAGTCGGGTAAAAAAATAGCAGTAACGCCAAATGCTGCCGACCGTGATTTTATCGGGTTAGACGAAAAAGAGGCCGCTAAACTTGCTAAACAACGTGGGTTGACGTGGCGTATTATTAGTAGGAACGGCGTTACCTCTCCTGTTTCTCTGTTTCGTCAGAGGACAAAACGGCTCAACTTTGTGTTAGAACAAGGCAAGGTCGAGCGTGTCCGGCGCGGTTAAAGCTAGCCCTCATCTGGGCGCACTTCTTCGGTAAGCCCCATCGCCTTGGCGCGTTTTGCCCAGAGGTTGCGGGCGAGCACCTGCATATCCTCGTTACGGTCAGCCTCGTCGACAATTTCCATGCCTAACAGAGTTTCGACCACGTCCTCCATGCTCACTATGCCGTCCATACCGCCGAACTCATCCACGACCAGCATGAGGTGTTGCTTTTCCTGCGTCATGACCTTGAACGTGTGGTAAATAGAGTCGGTTCCGGTAACGGCTTTGATGGGTCGAATGAACTCAAGGAGTGTTAGATCATTGTTGTTGTCTCGAATCTTGGCGGACATGATGTCGCTCTTCAAAACAAAGCCGGTAATATCATCACTGTCTTTTTCGTAAACAGGCACTCGCGAGAAGGGTTTGGGCATGGCCTCGGTTAGAAACTGTTCGACGGTGGTAGTCTGACTCAGGGTGTAAACCACAGTACGCGGCGTCATGATGTCGCGCACCTTGGTCGATTTGAACATGAAAAGGTTCTGCAGGATCTTGCTTTCTTCGTCTTCTAGTTCACCCGATTTTGAACCGACCTCTACCATCGCGGCTAACTCGGATCTGCTGACACCGTGGCTTTCCCCATGTCCGCCTAACAATTTAGTTATGAGCTTAAGTACGGGCTGTGGCCATGGCGGCAGGTAGGTCAATACCCAGATCATGACCCGAAGCAAACTGGTCGTGGGGGAAGCAAGCACTCGCCAGAATTTAGCCCCAAGTGTTTTAGGGATGATCTCGGAGAGAACTAGCACGAGAAGCGTTAGAACGGCGGCAAAAATGGCTTCGCCTGTATCATCGTAGAGAACTTTCCATTGTGCACCAGCACCTGCCGCACCCATGGTGTGGGCAATTGTATTCAGGGTAAGAATCGCGGAGAGTGGCTCGTCCACCTTTTGCTTCATCCGCGCGAGATGCTTGGCGTATTTTTTCCCGGATGAAAGCTCGTGCTGGACAAATCCCGGCGTGATGGAGAGCAACACAGCCTCAAGGATGGAGCAAAGAAATGACACACCAAGTGCCAACAAAACATAAAAGATGAGCAAACTCATGGTGCCGTAGGGGGAGATAATATCACGCAATCGATAAGGGACAAGCCATATCACTCCTGTGTATCGACATCAAACCACTCCTTTTGGCGATGACGGCGTATCAGTGATAATAGACCACCTATGCTGGTCGGTATGTGCCCATTCTGTCGATTTTGCTTTCCAGCCACGAATGCAAACTTCCATTGCCGGCATAAATCACGAATACCGTGGAGCAGGGGATAGCCTGGCTGATAAACGTGGGCGGGCTCGCCTGTTACGCCGTTGAATTCTAGGATACGGATGTTTTTTCCTGCTTTGAGATCATTGGCGTGCGGCACGCGCAGGTCATAGCGGCCGCAGTGAATAGCACCTGCCGACTGCGTGAGCTGATCGATGACCTTGGTGAGCTCTGGAGTGATTAGTTTCCGTTCATCGGTGAACACAGCACCACGCGCATGTGTGCCAATTTCGACTAGGGTAACTTTTTCTCCCTTGGCTGGCACCTCGTCGAGTCGTGTTGAGAATTTTCTTAAGTAGTAACGCGCCATAGCAACGGCTCTGGGGTCTTCTAGAATCAGTTGCTCAAGGTTTTTTTCGCCATTACCGATGATAGATTGCGGGTGTTTTTTGGCGATGCTGTAGATAAACCCCTCGTCTTGATCGGGCATTCTAACGTAATAAACTCCGAACTCGTCGCCTGGGCAGAACTCCTGAGCAATCACTTCGTCAGAGCAGCCTTGCAGGTATTCCGTAGCCTCTTCTTTTGATTTGATAATCGCAACACCGATACCTCGTTCCCCGATGTCTGGCTTGAGCACGATGGGAAAATCGAGTTGATTTTCTAACATAAACTTATGGAGTGATTCAACGCGGTTAGTTTTTTCTCTGTTAGCGGGCAGGTGAAGGTAAGAAGGAACCATGTCGCTCTTTGGAAAGAGATCGAGAATGTCACCTTTGGAATCCATCGCAAATCCGCTGTCTGGTATCGCCGGACTGGATGCCGTGAACAAAGTGAGAGATCGATAGCGAATCGCCAGCAGGAGAATGTAAAAGCCAACAGGCAAGTAGATCACCCAACTTGGCCAGAACTCCCAGCGTGTTAGCCGTAGCCATTTTCCATACAGCAGGCGCCTTCCGCGCCAGTTGAATATCGGTAGGATCAGTTTGAGCAATAGCCACACGGCAAGCCCAGCACCTAATAATATCCACAGGGCGTAGCGCTGGTAGGCACTCATCCATTCTAACACAATTTCACCTGTGAGCATGGCCGCGCCACACAGAAGCGGGCACCAGATAATGGCTGCGAGAGCGAGTACTAAGGCGAATTTTTTCAGACTCCATCCGGTGGCCCCCGCTGCGAGGTAGGAAACTACGCGCGAGCCGGGAATGAATCTTGTTAGGAAGATCCAGCGTGCGCCGTATTTCTCAAAAAACCGCGCGCCGCGCGCCATGCGATCGGGTCGCATTCGTTTTGCCAGCCATTGCCACTTCACCGCGCCCTTGGCACCGTATTTTCCTAACAGATAGACGCCGATGTCACCACTCCAAATTCCAATCGCGCAGGCAGCACAAGCAGCGGGGAAGGGGAGGGCGCCCACAGCGGCAATGAGACCGCCCGCGATACACGCCAGATCTTCACTACCGAAGGTGGCTAGAGCTAACATCAGGCCAAGAAGCCATGGGTGCTCACCATAACGTAATAGCTCCTCGACCAATGGTTGAGTATTTGCGGCGATAGGAAAATTGGTCATAGCATCAGAGCGCAAGTTCTGAGGTGTGAACTGTACCGTTACCTATGAGATCGGCATTTTCCTCAATATATTCCCAATGAATTCGATCTGCCGACACGTTTATGTGACTTCGGCTCCAGGTCTGTGCGTCTGGCCGATTCATACGCACCGTGTAGGCGGTAGCAGGTGATGCACCTTGCTGATACATTTGGAGGTTTTTTGAATCAAGTTCAGGGAGTTGAGTTAGTGTCCGGATTCTTGATTCTGAGACTTCAGGAAAGCGATACGATGACGAGGTGAGCGGGGGGGTAACGACCTCGTGGGTCAAGATCTCACCATTCCACGCTCCGGCTTGAATGTCACCAGGGTCAAGTGCGACCAGTGTGAATGGCCGGTATCTCGCGTGATCAACTTTTTTTACCCGCGCCATGACCTCTTCGGCGTTTGTACAGCTAGCCATAGCGGTGACCAGTAGCCCGCGACTCTCAAACGTGTCGTTGGTCTGGGCTGACTCGTGCCACCGGTTCAGTAGACAAACCGTGACCCGATGCTGGTTCACAAGCATCCAGCTACCTCCAGCGACAGGATCACGTGGAGATAAATACTGAATACCTTCGTCCGTGGTGAGCGGTTCGGGGGGCTCCGCACGCGCGCGAGTCTTTAGTTCGTCACGATTAAATAAAACACCGTAATTCTCACCGTCCCGCCACCATGTCATCGTACACATTGTCGCGTCAGTGTGATGGTTTTTTCCTGAAAAGCAAGACGGCCTGTCATTACGACAGGCCGTCCAGATATGATTGTTAGAAAAGGATTACTTCTTTAGCGCATCGCGGATTTCTTCGAGCAGCACTTCCTGCTTCGGTGGCTCCGCAGGTTTTTCCGCTTCTTTCTTTTCAAAGGCGGCAATGAATTTCTTCACTACGATAAAGACGACCAAGGCGAGCATCACAAAGGCGATCAGATCGCTGAGGAATACTCCGTAGTTGATGGCCACCTCTTCGATGGCGGGAGTTACCACTTTGTCGCCATCTTTCACCTCAGCAACGCCCTCCTTGAGCACGTATTTGAGTTTGGAAAAATCGACATCACCGAGCAGCAGCCCGAGTGGTGGCATGATGACTTTGGATACCAGCGATTTAACAACAGTAGCGAATGCGCCACCGAGGATAAATCCCACGGCCATATCGACGAGATTGCCTTTAAAGGCAAATTCTTTGAATTCTTTTAACATATTAGTATTTGGGTTGGTTATTGAACTGCGTTGTTAAAGCCAGTTCTAGGTGATTAACCTTCGTACAACAATAGCAAAAGGGGTTAGTCGGGGCGCTTGGATGAGTAACCCTCATGCTCGAATCCACCAAAGTTGTTTTCGCTGAGAAATTTCATCTGGATGCTTTCGAGTTCGGCGATTTTATCATGCAGTGGGCATGGGTCATAGTTGCCGCACCAGCCTTCACCAAACGGACACATCATCGCGTTATTTTGTAGCTCAAATTGAGATACCACATCTAGGAGTGAGATTTCGGCGGCGGGTTTGGCGAGATGATAGCCGCCACCAGGCCCTGTTGATCCCTTGATGATACCAACTTTTGAGAGGGTGGTGAGGATTTTTGCTGCCAGAGGCTTGGAAAAATTGCGTGCGTCAGCCACCTCCTGGGAGCTGACTGTGCCATGCCCATCCCGTTGGCGTTCAACAAGATAGCTGACCGCTGAGATTGCGTTTTGGGCTGTTTTTCCTACCTGCAAAGCGAGTTTCCGGTGACTGGTTAGTATATAGTTTGGCGAGGGCACTCATACTTTGACCAGCCAGACTGGGTCAATAAAGCAGAATCTGAAAACGCGCACAATCATTAATAAAAGAAATAAATACATTTATTTCTTTTATTGGGGGAGAAACGTGTTAAAAAGGAACCGCATCTGAGAGATAGAACTATTTTTAGTTACCGAACAAACCTAGCAACCTTGAAGTTATGAAAACAACACACGCCCTAACAGTAATCATGTTGACTGCTGGAACATGCGTGACACTTGCAGGAGAGAAGTCCGAAATAACGATTCCAGAAAAAACTAACAGTCGATCATTTATAGAAAGCCTAAATCCTTTCGTGAATGCTCGGTTGCGTTATGAATACGCTGACCTAGCAGGCACGAACGATGCCACACTCGGATCGTTGAGAACCTATTTCGGTATCAAAACGGACTCGATTCATGGATTCAAATTCCTTGCCGAAGGTGAGCACACATGGGTTCTAACAAATACGAGTCGCTACACAGCGTTTCCAGGGTTTCCTAACAATGGGCGTTCAGTGATTGCTGATCCGGATAACTTTGAGCTGAATAGGCTGCAGCTATCATATGAGGCAGAGGGCATCGATACAACGGTAACTGTAGGTCGCCAGCATATCAAATTTGCCGACGAGCGATTCATTGGTGCAATCGGTTGGCGACAAAATGATGAGACCTACGATGCAGTCGTGTTAGAAAACAAATCCATCACAGACCTACACGTCACCTACGCATTCATCAATCAGGTGAACCGGATCTTCGGTGATGATGCACCCGCACGTGCCCTTGACCGCTGGGAAGGAGAGAGTCACCTCATCCACTTAGAATATGAGGGGCTTGAGAATCATACATTACGTGCGTTTGCCTACTTGCTCGACTTTGACCGGACGGCAGCCGGAAGGGCAAACTCCTCAGATACCTATGGCATAGAGCTCCAAGGCCAACGCGAACTCAGCTCCGGCAGTAAATTGAATTATTTACTCACTGCCGCTAGCCAGACAGATGGCAGCAGCAATCCAGCGAACTATAACGAGTTCTATTACCGCGCCCAGCTTGGGGTGGAAAATGATGTCGTTCACTACGGCGCAGGTGTCGAGGTGCTTACCAGTGATGGTGTCAGCAGCTTCCGATTCCCACTGGGAACAAACCACCCGTTTAACGGCTTTGCTGATGCTTTCGTGACCACACCTGCGACTGGTCTCGTTGATTACTACACTTGGATAGGCACCAAGGCATTTGGATTTAAACATAAGCTGATCGCCCACCAGTTCAACTCGGAGAGCGGCAGTATACGCTACGGGTGGGAAATCGATTATGTCGCCGTACGTCCAATCAGCGAGAACGCCAAAGTAGTTCTCAAGGCCGCTCATCTAGATGGCAAAGGTGCCCAGCGCGATACCACAAGAGCCTCAGCAGAAATTAACTATTCTTTCTAACAATAAAACAAACCCACTACTACCATGAAACACAAAAAACAATTACTCACAGCCATTGCCATCTCGGCAAGCTCTGCGTTTTTTCTCCCGTCGTGTAATAAGTCAGGCGCACAAGCCGATGCAGCTGAAAAGAAAACGGAAACCACCGACGGTGATCTAGCCACACCCCTACTTGCCCAGCCCATCAAGGGTGAGGAAATAGCCGTTCTAACAGATGCGCCCAACGTGCCGCCGCCGATCACCCGAAAGCACCGAACTAAGGTGATCGTGAATCTTGAAGTCACTGAAGTGGTTAAAAAAATGGCGGACGGTGTCGATTACACCTTCTGGACATTTGGCGGCAGTGTGCCAGGGAAATTCATGCGCGTGCGCGAGGGCGACTTCGTTGAGTTTCACTTAGCAAACCACCCATCAAGTAAGATGCCCCATAACATCGACCTTCATGCCGTAACTGGCCCAGGAGGCGGTGCTGCTGCATCGTTTACCACACCTGGCCACGAGTCGGTTTTCTCTTTTACCGCACTTAACCCCGGTCTTTATGTTTACCACTGCGCGACGGCGCCCGTGGGTATGCACATTGCCAATGGCATGTATGGCCTCATCCTCGTTGAGCCTCAAGAAGGTTTGTCGAAAGTGGACAAGGAGTATTATGTCATGCAGGGAGACTTCTACACGAAAGGCAAGTATGGTGAGGCTGGTTTGCAGCCATTCAGTATGGAAAAAGCCATCAGCGAAGACGCGGACTACGTGGTGTTCAACGGCTCAGTCGGTGCCATGACAGGCGATAACGCCCTGTCTGCTGAGGTGGGTGACACCGTGCGCTTATTTGTAGGAAACGGCGGCCCGAACCTCGTATCATCCTTCCACGTGATTGGTGAGGTTTTTGACCGTGTCTATACCGAAGGTGGATTAGGTGAGCCTAACAAAAACGTGCAAACCACCCTGGTTCCCGCCGGTGGCAGTGCGATCGTGGAGTTTAATCTGGAAACCGAAGGCACCTTCATCTTGGTCGATCACTCGATCTTCCGCGCATTCAACAAGGGTGCCATCGGGATGCTGAAAGCGGGTGGTGGTGACAAGGAGCGCAACAAAGTTGTCTACTCAGGAAAGACGGATGACCGCGTCTATCAGCCTGAGGGAGGAGCTATCCAGACCATTCCCCAAGCAGGTAAGGCGCGTCCAGCTGCGAAGAATAAGGAAGAGCGCATTGCACGCGGTAAGGGCAAGTATATGGCCGTCTGCTCTGCTTGCCACCAGGCAAACGGCGAAGGTGTGCCCGCAGCCTTTCCGCCACTCGCCAAGGCTGACTACCTGAACAACAGTAAGGAGAAATCCATCAGCGCCGTGGTTCACGGGCTTGCTGGCAAGGTTGTCGTGAACGGAGCCACCTATGACAGCATCATGCCCAAGCTGGGCCTTAATGATGAGGACGTCGCTAACGTGCTGACCTATGTTTACAGCCAATGGGGAAATAATGGCACAGAGGTCACACCTGATGACGTCAAAAAAGTCCGCGCCATGGACGTCAAGGCTCCTGACGGTGGACACTAAAACCTAACAGAACACAATCATCGTGACCAAGCTCCACATCCTCATAACATTGCTACTCAGCACCATCATGGTGCAGGGTGTGGAGCTCTCGACGATTTCCAAAAAACAAACGTCCACCCAGCTGGTAGACATCCCGGCGGGCGAATACGTCCCGCTCTACACCACGGACAAGACGCCTCGAAAAGTAGCGGCATTCCGCATGGACACCACTTCCGTTACCAAGCGTGAGTTCCTCGATTTTGTCCTCAAAAACCCGAAGTGGCAGAAATCGAAAGTTTCCAAACTCTTTGCCGACGAGTCCTACCTCAAGGACTGGAAATCAGATACCGATCCCTGCGCTGACCTCGACTCACCTGTGACCTACATCTCGTGGTTCGCTGCCCGAGCCTATGCTAAGCATCATGGAAAACGCCTACCCACCGTTGATGAGTGGGAATACGTTGGCCGCGCGGACGCCACCAAGGCAAACGCAACAGAGGACAAGGAATACACGCAGACGATTCTCAACTGGTACGCAGCTCGCCCACTGGCAGTACTACCATCACCCAAGACCTTTCCGCCTAATGTTTACGGCGTGCGAGCTATGCACGGTCTGGTTTGGGAATGGAATGAGGATTTTAATAACGCCATGGTCACGGGCGAATCACGTGGTGACTCAGGTATTGAGCGTAAGCTTTTCTGCGCTGGCGGTGCCCTCAGTGCCACGGATGTTAGAAACTACGCCGCCTTTATGCGTTTCGCATTCAGATCATCACTCAAAGGCAAATACACCACTGCCAACCTCGGATTCCGCTGCGCCGCAGATGCTGTTTCCATACAACCAGAAAAAACTAACAAACCATGAAAATTATTTTACTCTGCATGACGGTGTGCCTATTCGCCGCATGTGAAAAACAAACAAAAACAACAGGCAGCACAGAAAAAAACCCAGCTAACAAAACCGAATCCGTAACCACGGTGACGGCAGAGGAAGAAAAGAAAGCCTGCTGCTCCGAACACCCGTCGCCAGCTGCTGTTGAAGCGACCGAGGATTCAATCTATCAGATCGAGTCGGTTTGGAAAGACGATGCCGGATCCGACAGGAAGCTCAAGAGCTTGGGGGGTCGTGTCCAAGTCATATCGATGGGCTACAGCACCTGCAAGTACGCCTGCCCACGTCTGCTGGCAGATATGCGCCTTATCGAAAAAGGTCTGTCTCCAGATGCTCGTAAAAGCACCGGGTTCACATTTGTTTCTATCGATCCTGAGGCAGATACTCCCGAGCGACTCGCCGAGTACCGTAAGGAAAACAAAATTGATTCTGATCGCTGGACATTACTCACGGCACCCACGCCATCAGTACAGGAACTCGCCGTTGTGCTTGGCATCCAGTATCGTAAGACAGGCGACAAAGATTTTGCGCACTCAAACATCATCACGGTGCTCAACAAGAATGGTGAAGTCATCCACCGTCAGGAAGGCCTCGCGGCAGATCCTGCAGAAACAATCAAGGCGATTACTGCCGCACAATAAAACGAGCGGGTTGTGATTTACTGCGTTCGCTGAAACCATGTGGGGTGTTTTTCTTGGGTTTTGCCTGCCACAGGCGAGAAATGTGAAGAAGTAGCTGATTGCTTTTGATTGGTTTTTGACCATGAGCTGTGCCATATTCACGCCATGGAATTACCTCCTAGTATTTTCAATGATGTCCTTGGCCCCGTGATGCGTGGGCCGAGTAGCTCTCACAGTGCCGCTGCGAATCGTATGGGTCGCATTGCCCGCGATCTCGTTGGCGAGCCCGTTGTTAAGCTGATTGCTAATTACGACCCGAATGGTTCACTCGTTACCACGCACAAAGATCAGGGCACTGATCTTGGTCTATACAGTGGTATTCTTGGCTGGGAGCCGCATGACGAGCGACTACCGACTTACCCCAAAGCACTTGAAGAGCATGGGATCGAGGTGGTGGTCAATTACGTTTCCTACGATGCTCCGCACCCGAATTTCTACCGGCTGGAAATCATCGGGAAAAGCGGCACGTCTTACCACTTGGATGCGGTTTCCACAGGGGGCGGCATGATCGAATTGCGCGCGATCGATGGGGTGCCTGTTGGCGGAGTGGGCGATCTTCACGCGACATTGTTCTGGCTCGATCAAGCACCTGACGCTGGCGAGTATGAGGGTTCAGACCTTTTTAAATCGGCAGAGGTAGTCAGCTGGAATCCGGGCAGCTCGGAAGGGGGCTTGCTGCGATTCGATTCACGTGAGTTACCCGATGATGCAGATGTCGAAAACCTCGGCCGGGCACTCGGCGCGAAACGGCATCGCGTCTTGCAGGCAGTTCTGCCAATTCTTTCGCGCCGCGGCCTAACCGTTCCGTTCACACGCTGTGGTGAAATGCTTGATCACCCGGATTTTTCTGACCGACCTCTCTGGGAATGCGCGGCAGAGTATGAGGCGGCACGTGGCGGCATCACCGTAGACGAGGTGTTAGAAAAGATGAAGGTGCTTGCCAAAATCATGGCGGACGCAGTGGCGGACGGCTTAAAAGGCACTGAATATGAAGACCGCATCCTGCCTGCGCAGAGCCCCGCTTTCACTCAGGCGGAGAAAGACGGGAAGCTCATCCCGGCCGATATTAATAACCGGATCATCCGTTATGTCTCGGCGCTCATGGAGATGAAATCATCCATGGGAATCATCGTCGCAGCCCCTACCGCAGGCTCCTGTGGTGCGATGCCTGGTGCAGTGCTTGCCCTTGTAGATGCATTGGGTGCTGATGAAGAAGACCGAGCACGTGCGCTGTTAGTGGCGGGTCTGATCGGTGTATTTATTGCGCGCGACGCGACGTTTGCCGCCGAAGAAGGTGGCTGTATGGCTGAATGTGGATCGGGCTCATCGATGGCAGCGGCGGCGATCGTGCATCTCGCTGGAGGAAATACCGACCGTCAGATGGCTGCGGCATCAACCGCATTACAGAACTGTTTTGGTATGGTTTGCGACCCGATTGCCAACCGTGTGGAAGCCCCATGTCTCGGCAAGAACATCATGGCGGCGTCGAATGCGCTGTCGTGCGCTAACATGGCGCTCGGTGGCTACGAGCACCTCATTCCTTTTGACGAAGTCGTTGTTGCGATGAATAAGGTGGCGCACCAGATTCCGCGTGAGCTTCGTTGCACCAATCTTGGTGGACTCTCGATTACACCGACGGCTGATAAAATTGCCCAACGCCTAGCCGGTGGCTGCGGGTGCACGCCAACCACCACGGCATGTGCCGAGAAATAAACCGCCAACTCAGCCCGCCTAACAATTTTCCATGAAAAAATTATTCCTCCTAAGTCTTCTTGCATTTCTTTGTGTGTTTTCAGCGAACGCTGCAAACAAGCACCTGTTTATCCTTTCCGGCCAATCTAACATGGCGGGACTCAACCCTGCCATTTCATTCACCCCAACGGTGGAAGCAGCCTATGGAAAAGAAAATGTCACCGTGGTGAAAAGCGCTCAGGGCGGTCAACCGATTCGTCGTTGGTATAAAAAATGGAAACCAGCTAAGGGTGATCAACCAGAAGCAACTGGCGACCTCTACGATGTCATGATGAAAAAGGTCAACGCGGCGACAAAAGGGAAAAAATACAAGACAGTGACCTTCTTCTGGATGCAGGGCGAACGTGATGCCAAGGAAAAGCACGGCAGTGTCTATGCTGCGAGCATGAAGGGTCTGATCGAGCAGCTGTCAAAGGACTTGGGGCGTGATGATGTGAACTTCGTCATCGGCCGACTCAGTGACTTTGATATGGACGACAAACGCTACCCGCACTGGACGATGGTGCGTAAGGCACAAGTCGCCGTTGCCAAAGATAGCCCTCGCGGAGAATGGGTCGACACCGATGACCTAAACGATAAAAAAGGCAAGGGCGGCAAAAGCCTCAGAAATGACCTGCACTACACAAAAGACGGCTACAAAACGTTTGGTAAACGTCTCGCGGACAAAGCGATCGAGCTGATTAAGAAAAACGTGAAGTAGTTACCGCATGCCTTTCTTTAGCGTCTTTACCGAGTAGAGTGATTTGCGCGCCGTAATGAAGAGCGTATCAAAATCCTTACCGCCGAAGCAGACGTTGGCTGGTGTCTCGGGGACAGGAATAAGGCCGAGTTTTTTGCCCGCCTTATCGTAGACGTGGATGCCGCCTTTTGAGGTGGTGTAGATGTTGCCCTCGGTATCGATGCACATGCCGTCGCATCGGATCGGGATTTCGAAGATCGGTTTCTGATCAATCGCTTCGCCATGCACTGAGAACGCGCGGATAATACCGATTTTTCCTGTGTCGGCGATGTATACCGTGCGGAAATCGGGTGAAAAAGCGATACCATTCGGCATATCGAAGTCCTTGTAGATGGCGCTGGTTTTACCGGTCTTTCCGTCCATGCGAAACACCCACTTACCCTCGTATTCTCCGGGCTTGCCGCGCAGGCCGTAGGAGGGATCGGTGAACCAAATCGAGCCGTCGCTGTGTTGTGCGAGGTCATTCGGTGAGTTGAAACGTTTACCGTCGTGTTTATCGGCCAATACTTTAATCTTCCCGTCTTTACCTTCGGAAATGACATTACGTCCCGAGTGCTGGCAGGTGAGCAGGTTGCCTTTCGCATCAAGGATGTTACCGTTCGAGTTTTCTGATTTCCGGTAGGGTTTTAGCCCGTCTTTTTCAGACCACTGCATCAACATGCTGTTAGGTATGTCGCTAAATACGACGATGTTTTTTTCCGGCAGCCAGACTGGCCCTTCGGTGAACTTCATGTCGGTGGCGAGCTGCTTGACTTTTGCGCCGTCGGTAACAATGCCTTTGGGTAATTCATCGGCTGAAATAAGTGGGCATGCGGCTGCGATAATAAACAATGAGCGAGTGATGATCTTCATGGTTTTCTAATACACAGCACGAATGATTGTGTGGCAAGGAGAGAACTGTCATGGGTGAGAAGCCGAGGATGTGATTTGTGATGATTCGCTCATGGATAGGGCACCATCCACAACCTGCTTGAAAGTCTGTTGGTAGAAGAGCAGTATCATGCCCTGATGAAGCATCTACTTTCACGTTTCTTTCTTCCCGTTCTATCTTTGCTGGTTGGTATTTCCATAAGCGCTCATGCCGATGACACCCAGACATCCAACAAGCAGTTCTACAAAGGTAAGCCGCTTAAGGTGCTGCTCGTGACTGGTGGCTGCTGCCATGATTACAAGTTCCAGACCAAGGCTCTGACGATGGCGACCGAGGCTCGCGCACCCATCGAATGGACTGTCGTCAATAAGGGAGGCAGGGGGACTCATGCCGAAATTGAGCTCTATAACGACCCTAACTGGGCGAAACCTTACGATGTGATTGTTCACAATGAGTGCTTTGCGAAGACAAAAAATCCAGACTACATCCGCAAGATCACAGATGCCCACAAGAAGGGGAAACCAGCCGTTGTTATTCACTGTGCTATGCATACTTACCGCGATGCGAAGATCGACGATTGGAGAAATTTCCTTGGGGTGACGAGCAAGCATCACGAGCACCAGAGCCACTATCCGGTGAAGGTTGAAAAGAAAGACCACCCCGTGATGGAGGGGTTTCCTGCCGACTGGAAAACGCCCAAGGACGAGCTCTACATCGTCAAGGGAACCGCTGAGGGCATGACCCCACTTGCCACTGCCGCGAGCGAGAAAAACGGCAAGGTGCAGCCGGTGATCTGGGTGAACGACTTCCACGGCACACGCGTCTTTGGCACCACATTTGGCCACACTAATGCCACCTTCAGTGATCAGGTTTTCCTAGACCTAGTGACGCGCGGCATATTATGGTCAGCAGGAAAACTCGAAGATTAGAAATTACGACAATGAAAAATAAATATCACATTCTTAGCCTCCTGTTAGTGCTGGCTGCTCCGCTACTCGCGGCTGACAAATCACCCACATGGACTGACCCAGAAAAAGCCACCAAAGAAGATCCGGATTTCAGTATCCAAGGTGAGTATGGAAAAAATGCGCCTGGTGCAGATCTCGGCGTCCAAGTCGTGGCACTCGGTAAAGGGAAATTTGATGCCTACCTGCTTGAGGGTGGACTTCCTGGCGTTGGGTGGACAAAGGAGAAAAAGCGTACCCGCATCTCAGGTGAGACCGATGGCGCAGTCGTCAAGTTTCCTGAAAGCAATGGCTACTCAGCCGAGATTCGCGATGGTAAAATCACCCTAACAAGCGGCGGCAAGAAAACGACGCTGCCTAGAATTCATCGTCAGAGCCCGACTCTTAATGCCAAGCCGCCCGCCGGCGCGGTGGTGCTATTCGATGGATCGTCTGCCGATGAGTGGAAGAACGGCAAGGTGGTCGATGGCTTACTCGCCGCAACAAATGCCATGAGCAAAAAGGCATTTAGTGACTGTATCATCCACATTGAATTCCGCACACCATATAAGCCGCAAGCCCGCGGGCAGAAACGTGGCAACAGTGGTGTCTACCATGGTGGCCGATGGGAAACGCAGATTCTCGACTCCTTTGGTCTGGATGGCAAGATGAACGAATGCGGCGGCATTTATTCGGTCGCCGCACCAAGGCTCAACATGTGCCTGCCGCCTCTAACATGGCAAACATACGATGTTGAATTAATAGCTGCCAAGTTTGATGAAAAAGGCAACCGCACCGCATGGCCACGCATCACCGTGAAGCTTAACGGTGTGCTTGTGCATGAGAATCTGGAACTTGCCAAAAACGCCACTGCCGCCGCGCCGCTGAAAGGTCCCATCCCTGCTACAGGCAATCCTATTTTCCTACAAAATCACGCCAATCCTGTTTTCTTCCGTAACATCTGGGTGAAGGAGAAATAGGGTTATAAATTAGCACTCCATAGAAATCCTTACCTAACAATCAGGCTAACCCCAAGCGGGGCGGGGGACTCGTCACCATTACGGAAGTTAAAGGTGGTGCCGCCTGTGCGTGTTCCAGTTGCCACCACTTCCATGCGGGTGATGCGCTCCTCTTTGGGCGACCACAGCATTTTTCCTAACAGGTTTCCGGTATATTGGTGTGAATGATCTTTAATATCGAAGTCACCTAGAAGCTCAATTACCATGCCAGCGCGAGAGGTTTTTCCTCGCCTTACCTTGATAGCTCCACCGCGGACGTCAGAGGGTTTCCAGTCGGGGCTCTGGCCATAAACGATATCCTTCAGTCCTTTGCAGAAAATTTTATCACGTAACTTGTTAGGAACCTCACTCCAGTTTGAGCTGTTTGGGACAAATGCTTGCGCCTCATCTTTGCTGAGCTCCAGCCATGTGGTATTATGATGCTCACCGACCTTGCGTCCGTGGTTTGTGTGTTTTGTTCCTTTACGTGGCAGGTCTCGGTAGTGGAGCTGGATGTGTAGCCCGAGTTCGTTCTGCTTTTGTTTTTTCCAATCAGCCAGCGCCTCAGTCTGTGGCACTGGCTTCGGGCTGAGTTTGCGCTCTTTGACGATTTGCTTCCACTTTGTTTCGGCCTCCTTCATCATTTCTAACACCTGGTTGGCTCGGGCTCCTACAAACCGACCGCTCAAGTAAGTGCCGTCGGGCATCATCGCATAGACGCCTTGCTTGGTTTTCTGTGGGTTGGGGTTCCAGTTCTGGCGGGGTGCTTGTTTGCCATAGACATCTCGGAACAAGCGAACGGCGGGATCGTTTTTGAGATGATTAATGAGCCATTCATTGCGCGGGAAAAGAATATCCACCTCCTCGGTGGTGCAGACAAATTCCTTGGCGAGTTTTTGCACACGTGGGTCTGACCAGACCACCATGCGCTGGGTAACGCCGTTGTTTCATGTCTCACCACAGGGATTGCCATTCATTGCCCAGAGCAGGATAGGTCGGTCGAGTTTTTTTGCCTCCTCGACAGCGGGCATCATTTTATTTCGCCAAGCGATAGCACGCCATTTTTCCTCGTCGGCAGACGGACGGATATACTCAACCCACTCACGGTAGTTCGCCCCAGTTGGTTCTGTGCTGTTAGGTGGAGCGCCAAAACCGGTGGTGACCGTGAGAGAGGTGAGTAGTAAAATCTGCAACATATTCATGTTGGCATATTACACTTCATGTTGGGCTGTGTCACGTGGGGAACTTTGAGGTTGAGAAAATAGATGGTTAATTGGGATGAGTAAGGCAGTATAGGCATCATATGAAAGTGTTGCTGCTGATACTGGGCATAGGTTCTTGTGCAATACTGCTCTTGGCATGTGATCGGAAGTCTGGGGAGCTAGTCACCGTGCCAGAGCCGGAGTTGCCTGCTGCCAAGGCTTGGAAAATCGATGGTTTACGAGCCGCATGGAAAAATGCGGACGGTTATATCCAAATAGAAGACCTCATAAAAAAACAATCTGCATCGGGACAGGATACGGCAGAGGTGCGTTTTTTCTATTACAAGCTGCTAGATCTGGATCCTGGCTTTGCGATTGATCACGCGATTGGAGAAGAGGAAACGGGATTGGCCGTCCAGATGCTCGCATTTTGGTCGATGCACGATGCGCCGGCGGCGTTTCGCAAAGCGCTTGCTGTCAAAAAAGACATTGCCGATTTGCAGGTGGAACATCCGCTGGGTACGTATGGTGACAGTGCTCGCCTCGCGATTGCACGACTGTGGGTAAAGCAAGATATGGAAGCGGTGAAAACAGCCGCTGCGAAGCTGGTCGAAGATGACCGGCGGGAGGTTATGAGCTTCTATTATGCTGAGTTAGTGAAGTCCCGCCCTAGGGAGGCGTTGCAGGCCATCAGGAAGCAGGACGTTTATGGTCACGATGAGGTGATTCGCCAGGCGGCTCGTGCTTTGCTTAAGAATGAGGGATTTGAAAAAGCTGTGAGTGTCCCAGAAGAAATAAATTCAGCTTGGAGCGATAATGTAAGAAAGGATTACACGGCGGAACTATTCTCTTCATGGGCGGAGGACGATCCTGCTGCTGCATTTTTACGTGCTGGAAAGATGGATGAGGCATCTGGGAAAGAATTTTCCAACGAGCATAGCGGTACCGTTTTCATGAGCGCGGCACAGCACCACCCAAGAGTTGCCTTCAAATGGCTGGCGACGCAGGGGAAGCATGATCAACTCTCTTTGATGTATAACTTGGATTACTACGCCTTGCAACGCCAGCTGATCCGCCCATGGGAGGTGGCAGAAGCCGTCACAGAGGCGGGTGTGTGGGAGGTGGTTACACATTGGACGGGTTGGACACGGGAAAAGTCAGAGGCTTTAAGCGCTGAAAAGAATGTGCATCTTTTTAATTATCCTGCGAACACTTCTGTTTTTAAGCGAATCGGTATGTTACTGGATTTTTTGGAGAGACAACCAGTGCATGCTTTTCCAGAATTATGGAGGCAGTGCCATCATCGCGAGGAAGGCGCTCTGCCGAATTGGACGAAGCTGCAGGCAGACATCATTCTTGCGGCATGGGTAAAGCGTGATGCAATGAAGGCACTTTCACGTGGTAGTTGTTACGGGTATCATGCCACAGCAGGCTATGCCTATGAAGATGGGCACAGTGAAATCATAGCAGAATGGTTCAACGCAAAGCCCGAAGAGGTGATTGATCTGTGGGGCAAGGGCAAGTTGGTATGGTATACGCATTACGATGAGGGTGGAGGATTCGCTAGGTCAAACGCTGCGGGACTTATCGCGCGTGAGTGGTCACTGAGCAAGCCGCTGTCAGCAGCTATTTGGTATTTGCAAGCTCTCGCTGCTGCCGAAAAAGCGCATGTCGACAACGTGAACGAAGCAGGGTATTTTTACCCTGATGTTATAAAGTCAGCAATGAAAGCTGATTCAGATGCATTACGTGCCGCTTGGAAAGAGGTAACCGCCGAGGGTAAGCTGGCTGGAACATGGATAGAAAGAGAAGTGCTCGAGGAAATGTCCAAATAGAGACTGAGCGAGAAACTACTCCTTGGATTTAGCCTTATCCCTGCTGCGAATGACCGGGGTGCCCGCGGCGTTCTGTTCGGTATAGGAGTGCAGAAGGTAAGTCACTTTGTCACCTTCAGTGTCAGTGGCTATCAAGCTGGTTGCTCTGCGGTTTACGAAGTTATCGCGGCTGACGTTGGAGTAATTGATGTCCTTGATTGCCCCCGTGCTGTTAGGCGTTTCCCTGCCTGTTCGCTGGGTGGTGGAGGATTGAAAACCAAAGCCGAGCAGGGAAACGTTTGAGCTGTGTTTGACACCAGTCCAATCGGATTTACCACTAGCCTGAGGATATTCGCGGACTATCTCGACGGTGGCCTCTTCACCCGATCTGGAAATAACGGAGGGCATGGTCATGATGTTCACATTGTTCACGCGGCTGAGCTTCCTAAGCAAGTATGGATCAGATGGGTCTAACTTGACGCCCGGGGGGAGCGCGATCTTGGTAGTTTTGGTTTTAATCTGAGTGGGCGGGTTCTTGATTAGGATGTCTAACAGTGCGTCAATCCGTTTGACATCGCGCTCGGAGGACTTGACGAGCAGTGTGGAGGTAGCTGAACTATAATAGATGGAGATCTCACTATTGTCATTCATATCAAGCAGCTGTCGGAAGTGGTTGCCGTAATTGATTTTGTTTGTGTCCACATAGCCTGCGAGATGGGGTTTATTAGGTATTGTTTCCTTTGTGGGAGACCCAGCGAGTCCTGCAATGCGTGACGCGATGTTAGGGGGAACCACGATCGATTTAGTAACGACGTTGTTTGAAGTCTCCAGCTTGTCAAATCTAAGCACGCCCGCGTCATGTTCCACAGCCATCGCCGCCAGAGCGGAAAGCATTTTCAGCTGGGTCAGAAACGAGGCGTTCGGCAGGGTTGCGCGGAGTGGTTGTGCCGGCGTGCCTGTGATCTGAACCTTGAGTAGGTGGGGGCGCTCGCCAGTTCGTTGGCATGTCTTGTAATATTGGTCGAGCAGCGTATCGATTGCTTGCTGTAGGCTAAACCCGTCGAGCTTGAGAGGCGGCAGGAAAAAATCATGCAGCTCAGTGTAGCTGTGCGTTGGTGGCGCCGGGGTTGATGCTAGAGGTGTCCTCAAGGCCGACCGCGGAGAGCTGTCGGTGGCCTCGCCTCTGGAATGGTGTGAGGCAGAGGCATTACTAGTGGCCGCTTGGTCGCTGGTGTGGTCAGCCGTTTTCCAGACCAGTAATGCCAGCAAGAGGCACAGTGCTAGCAATGCGATGGCGAGGTAACGTTTTCTGATAGATTGTTTCATGGCGAAGGACTACGTATGCCTGACCACAGAATATACCTGCGTGCTGGCACGAGTCGAGTCGCCAATTTGGTGCATGCTATTTCACAAATAAAAAAAATCGACCCTGGCGGTGAAATTTCTGAAAGTCACTGCTACGAATTATGGATAGTAGGGAATTCACCGCATTTGGAGTGTCGCACTGGGTGGCGCTTGGGGTGACGGCGGTTACTGCCGTGAGCTTGATCAAGCTTGCGCGGTCGGGTGTTTCTGAAAAAATTAAGCGTCGGATTGAGATTGGTCTCGCCACATTACTGATTCTTTCGGTTCTAGCCGATCCGTTGACCAATTGGCTTCGATATGCTGTGGGTAGTGCTGGCTCTGTGGGGCAGGCACTAGAGATGATTCATGATAATTCCTATCCGTTTTACCTTTGTGACGTG
>JBGCEU010000079.1:0-3576 GCA_045106535.1 Akkermansiaceae bacterium
TATTGCGAGGGATAGGGTTGAAAATCATTCAGCTCTATCCCTTTTTAATCTCAAAACCAACACACTATAAAATACAGTTTAGCCTATCCTGGGTTAGCCCATAGGATACGCGACAATGGTACAACCGAGTATTAACCATACACAATTGATCCATCAGTTAGATTAGCCATGCAATCTCTAAAAAACTTATGCGAAGTACATTCCAGATCCAAGTAAGTGTCCCCACCGATAATGGTTTTTTAGGGCATGCCTGCAATGCTCCTGGTTGTGGGCAATATTTCAAAGTTCACGAAAATGATCGTGTCGATCTAATGAACTGCCCTTATTGCGGCGATCAGTTTACCCAATCAGAGTTACATACCAAGGAGCAGTCACGACATATTAGGAAAGCAGCCAAAGCAGAGGCTCTTTACACTGTAGATAAAGAGCTCCAAAAAATGCTTAAGAAAACATTTGGTGGTGCCTCCGCTCGGCGCTCGGGCTTTTCATACAAGCCCGGTAGAATTCGAAAGAAACCAGTGCACGCCAACTATTTTGAACGAAAAGTAGATACCGAATTACAGTGCCCCGCTTGTAACTGCCAATTCCAGATCTACGGATTATTTGGGTTCTGCCCAGCATGTGGGGAAAGCAACTTGCAAGTATATGATACAAACTGGGCTACGATTAAAAGAGAAGTTACTGAAGCTGACAATCCGGATCGAGCGCTAAGACATGCGTATGGAGATCTCGTATCAGCATTCGAGATTTTTTGTGCAGGCAAGGCCAAACGGCTTTCATCCCAGTCCCCTAGCTTTCAAATTCTTTACGACGCCCGACGCTACTTCAAAGATGAATTAGCTGTCGACATTTTAGATGAAATCGATCAGCGGGAGCTTCTTGCGCTCCGGCGCCTCTTTCAGAAACGTCATGTAAATATTCACGCGGGTGGTGAGATAACAGAACGATATGTGCGGATGATTCCCGAAGATAAAAATCTCATGGGCAAAAAAGTCGAATTGTGCATGGAGGAGCTTGAGACTGCTGCCGAGGGAATGAGGAAGGCTCTGCTTAAATTGATTCATGCGATGGAACGCCGGGGGTAAAAAAGCTCATAATGAGCGTGTGTTATCCGTGTGTTTTCAAAAAAACAATACCAAATGTGTTGCAAATACAATGGTTTATACAGGGTTCGACTCCCGCCGCTTCCACCATTTCAAAAAGGCTCAGGTTAACCCCTGAGCTTTTTTTTTGAGGACTTCAAAGTTAATATTATCGTCCGCCGACTTTCTTCCACTTCCGCAAAAACACCTCCCAATTCTTCTCCGCATCATCCCACTTCCTCAGCGCTTTTGCTACCATTAGCCGGTGGAATGCTGCACCAGATTTTGCTAGGCACACGCTGGATTCTGGGTGACCTCGCCAGACCGGGTCATCCTCCAGAGGACACAGCTCAAAGATCCGGTCAATCCACCCCGTCAGCTTGGGACCTACACACCAGATCACCTGATCTTGTTCAGCCACATCGCGAAACATTTTAGGCGTTTGGTATTCGATCACTGGCATATCATCTGTATTCACCGAATAATTTTCAAACAAGGACGACGCTTCAGTTAGATTACCAGCGTAAAAGAAGGGCATCGATTCAGCCTCAGCCATTACCTGGTCTGGAGTGACACTCGACCATTCCCAACCATCTACAACAGACTTCATCGCTTCTGGATCGCGGATCATAGACACAGGAAATGGTGAGCACTCGAGCCTCCCAATCAAGGCAACCTTCTCCTGACCTGGATGAAAATTATTCCGCCACATCGTCACTTCACCGAATACCTCCGTCATCGTCCTCGCAATCACGCCAAACTCATGCTCGGTCAACTGATAGAGAGGTAACCACTGCACAAATACCCCTCCCGGGTTTAAGCGCTTGGCCACAACTCGATAGTGATCGGCTGAATACAAGCTACCCGTACCACGCCGATACGGCAGAAACAAATCGGCATTGATCATGTCGTAGCTCTCACTCGTGGCCATCAAGTAATGCCGACCATCTTCTGTTAGGATCGTTGATCGCTCATCATCAAACAATCCACCTAGGAAATGTTTAGGTATCCATTTCTTGGAAGCTTCCACCACGGCGGGACTGAGTTCGCATGTCACCACCCGTTTCACCTTGGGGAAACGAAAATCCAGCGCGGCTCCAGCCGACATCCCTGTGCCCATGCCAATGAAACAAATGCTCTCGGTCTCTGGAAACAGATACAGCGGTATCCGCGCCTGATTTGCTTGCTCCACATAGGCAGCCGTCGAGCCCAGAGAATACCCGGCATTAACAACAATCACTCGGTGTCCGTTTTTCTTTTCAATCACCGCCACGGTGCAATCGCTCTCTTCCCAAACCTCTAAAACTTTCCCTAACTCCTTCCCTTTAACAGTCCCCATCACGGGCAAGCCCGATGGATCAAGCACAGTGAACAGCAAAATCAGCGCTCCCAGCCCCGCCACACGACACGTAACGGCAGCTTTCCCCCAACCCGACGGCACCAACAGCGCGATCAACAAGTAGGCCGCGGTCAAGACCTTCAAAGTGCCCCACATACCCATATTTGGCAGAAAAACAAAACCACATAACAACGATCCTACAATTGCCCCCGCTGTGTTGATTGCCAACAAACGCCCTAGCATACGGCCAGGCATTTTGAGTCCACGTTCTGCTACCTTCATCAAAAAAGGAAACACCGTACCCAGAGCAATCACGATATAACCAATGCCACCAACCGTCATTTTAAACGACCGCTGCACGTGCTCAGCCCACGGCTCGTTGGTATGAAACGGCTCAAGGTCTTTCGTAACATGCATCAGCAAGGACGGCCCAAACACTAACAGGCATCCACCTACCGTTGCCATTACAGCTAACGCCAACATCGGTCGCTTAACAAAACGAGCAACCAACGAGCTGATCCCAGCACCGATCGCCAAGCAGATTAGCACCACGATCAAAATAATCGCAAAAGCATACACTGAGTTTTCATGCACCTGCGCAAAAACCCGTGTCCACACGACCTCCAGTGCCAGAATCACAAATCCAGAGAAAAAACAAAGCCCGACCAACGCACCGCGGCTCCACCATTCAGCATGGCTTTCATCAGTATTATTTTTCTCAGTGGCGACTTGCTCCACCTCAGCTGGCACCTCTTGCTTCGCCAACTTCCATGCCACAATACCCACTGCCAATGACAACAGCACCGTGAACAAATAGCTCACCTTAAAACCTAAATTCGGCATCAACACAAATGCCGCCGCCCACACACCCAGAGCAGCGCCCAATGTATTCAAACCATACAGCCATGCAGCTGTCCGACCAAATCTCTGGCAGTCGCGAATCATCACTTGCCCAATCACTGGCACCGTGCCGCCCATAAAGAACGCCGCTGGAAAAATCAACAATATCGCTAACAGCAACTTCGCCACCAACATCCACTCGCTACCCACTAACATTCTGTAGAGCGCAGGATAAAATGATTCAAAACAGAGCAGTAAGCCAAAGTAAAGAATCGCCGACCCGGCAATCCCCCACTCCAACAACGCATAAACTCG
>JBGCEU010000008.1:0-49798 GCA_045106535.1 Akkermansiaceae bacterium
CTGAACTCGTTTCCGAAGGGCTTGCAAGGGCTTATGGAGTCTATCGTGAGACACCGGACAAGCGCCATCGGGATGACTACAAAGCACAGCTTGCCGACCTTGAGCTTCAGGCGGCGAAAAACGGTAAGGGCATCTGGAAACATACTGACTGGGAAAAGCTACCCAAGGAGCGTCAGGATCAGCGTAAAGAGGAGCGTGAATTAGAGCTGGCGATTGGGAATAAAAAAGCACCACCCGCGCAGAAAATTCACATTAATAAAGCGGCCAAGGACGAGCTGATGAGGCTACCCGGAATTGGGGAAGCGATGGCGAACCGCATCATCGAAGCAAGACCGTACCAAAAACCGGAGGATTTGCTTGAGGTGAGTGGCATCGGCAAAAAGACGTTAGAAAAGCTCAAGCCGTATCTGATTTTTCCGGCAGGGTAGGGTCGTTTTGTCGAAGATCACGATGTCTGTCGGGGCCGAGGCGACCAAAATACACGTGTGTGAAGGAGTGCGGCACTCCCCGGTTTCAAGAGGCGGTTTTGGAGAAACACGCCCTACCAAGATGCACACACGCGAATTTGTTAGATTGGGTGTCATTGCTCGTTAAGTTTTCGATCGGTATTTCGTAGGCCTATTCAGATAATACTTGCCAATATTCGATAAAAGTAGTTCATGTGAACTACACATTCTGTGTTACCCTATTCAACTAGGCATCATGCTCATTCTCTACACCAGTGACGATGGAAAAAGCCGCCTTCAGCTGCGTGCGGAGGGAGATACCGTCTGGCTCACTCAGCTCGAAATTGCCGAGCTTTTCAGCGCGACCAAACAGAATATCTCGCTCCATCTGAAGAACATTTTCGAGGACGGAGAACTTAGCCCCGATGCAACTGTCAAGGATTCCTTGACAGTTCAAACCGAAGGCAAACGCGAGGTCCAGCGGAAAGTCACCCTCTACAACCTCGATGCCATCCTCGCTGTCGCCTACCGCGTGCGTTCGCCCCGTGGCGTTCAGTTTCGGCGCTGGGCCTCGACCGTTCTCAAGGAATACCTGCTTAAAGGCTTCGCTATGGACGACGAGCGCCTCAAGAATCCCGACGGACGTCCTGACCACTTTGACGAGATGCTCGCGCGCATCCGCGAAATCCGCGCCTCGGAAAAACGCTTCTACCAGAAAGTCCGAGAGCTTTTCTCCCTCAGCACGGATTACGATAAAACCGACCGCGAGACGCACCAATTTTTCGCCACGGTCCAGAACCAACTCATCTTCGCAGTCACCCGGAAAACCGCCGCGGAGCTGATCACGGAGCGCGCCAACCCGGAAGACCCTCACTTCGGCTTACTCACATGGAAAGGGACCCAAGTCCGCAAGCAAGACATCCTCGTTTCGAAGAACTATCTAATTGAGGATGAAATCGACACCCTCAACCGCCTCGTCACGATCTTTCTCGAGACTGCCGAACTCCGTGCCAAGTCCCGCCATGAGACGCGCATGGCATTCTGGCAGCAAAACGTCGACCAGATCATTTCCTCCAACGGCTTCCCTCTGCTCACTCACGCTGGGTCTATCAGCCACAGCCAAATGGAAGAAAAAACATCCGCCCTCTACCTGGAGTTCGATCAGCATCGCAAGAAACAGGAAGCGCACGCAGCCGATCAGGCGGACCAGGCCTTCCTTGAAGCCACGGAAAAGAAACTCAAAGCATCAAAACAATCACGGCCGCAAACAGAAGATTGAGCGAAGGATGTATAGCATGGGTTACCGACAACTTGCAAAGTCGTCCTACTTTCCAAGAATACGTCTGATTCGCAAGTTTCGTGGTTTAAAAACTTCTGTGCCTTCAGTGTATTCCGTGGTTTATTCCACCGTCACGCTTTTCGCGAGGTTCCTCGGCTGATCGATGGCGCAGCCTCTGATTCTGGCGACGTGGTAGGAGAAGAGCTGCAGCGCGACGGCGGCGGGGACGACGGCGGTGTATTGCGGGCAAGAAGGGATCTCGATGACGTGGTCGCAGGTCTTGCGGGCTTCTTCATCTCCCTCGGTGATGACGCCTAACACAGGGGCATTGCGGGCTTTGCACTCGGCGACGTTACTCAGGGACTTATCCTGACCCGGGCCTTCATTGAGAAGCGCGATCACGGGCATTTTATCTTCTAACAGGGCAATCGGGCCGTGCTTGAGCTCGGCGGAGTGGTAGCCCTCGGCGTGGATGTAGGAAATTTCCTTAAGTTTGAGTGCTCCTTCGAGCGCGACCGGATACATGTAGCCACGGCCGATGTAGAAGCAGTTATCGTAATCGGCGTAATGCTTAGCGACTTCGGCGATCTGGTCGTTCGTGTCGAGAACAGCTTGCACAAGCTCGGGGAGTCGTTCGATTTCATTGGCAATCTGAATGCCCGCCTCGCGTGACAGCCGGTTAGAGCGCGCCAGCTTGAGAGCAATCATCAACAGCACGGAGACCTGACTGGTGAATGCCTTAGTGGATGCCACACTGATCTCTGGGCCAGCGTGTAGGTAGATGCCACGCCCTGTTTCGCGTGCGATGGTGGAGCCTACCACATTGACGAGAGCGGCGACGAGTGAGCCTTTTTCAACGGCTTCCCTCACAGCGGCAAGTGTGTCGGCTGTTTCGCCCGATTGGGAAATGGCGAGCACCATGTCGCGGCTGCCAACGATTGGGTTACGGTATCGGAACTCGGCGGCTTGCTCTACCTCGGCAGGGAGTCCGGCAAAATCTTCCACAGCATACTCGCCGATCAGTCCGGCATTCATCGATGTGCCGCAGCCTACGATCAGAAGCCGCTGGACATCGACCAGTTCACGTGGTGTTAGATTCAGCCCGGAAAGGATGGCGGTGCCTCGGTTGAGATCGATTCGACCTCGGATCGTGTTGCGGATTGCCTCCGGCTGTTCGAAGACCTCCTTGAGCATGTAGTGCTCGTAGCCACCTTTTTCGGCGGCGTCCGGTGACCAGTCGATTTCCGATGGCATGCGTGTCACGGCACCCGCATCAAGGCTCTGGATGTCTACCTTACTGCCTTCAATGCGGGCGATGTCGCCGTCATCAAGGTAAATGGCTTGGCGCGTGTAGGTAATCACAGCTGAGGCATCGGATGCGACGATAGTTTCGTCATCACCCAAACCGATGACGATAGGCGAGCCGCTCCGTG
Source organism: Akkermansiaceae bacterium (assembly GCA_045106535.1). GTDB lineage: Bacteria > Verrucomicrobiota > Verrucomicrobiia > Verrucomicrobiales > Akkermansiaceae > Oceaniferula. The sequence goes on from JBGCEU010000008.1 coordinate 3,159, forward strand.
CCACGACCAATACGCCCGGCTCGTCCTTGCTCATGCAGGTGATGCCATAGGTGCCCTCGACTTCCTTGAGGGATGTTTTTACCGCTGCTAACAAATCACCGTCGTAGTGAGATTCCACCAAGTGCGCGAGCACTTCGGAGTCGGTCTCCGATTTAAAAACATGGCCGTCTGCCTTGAAGCGGTCGCGCAGGGCGTTGTGGTTTTCAATGATGCCGTTGTGAACCAGTACAACACGGCCTTCGTTTCCTTCATGAGGGTGGGCATTGAGTGTGGTAGGTGGGCCATGGGTCGCCCAGCGAGTGTGGGCGATACCACTATGAGAAGCGCCAAGAGCTTTTTTTTCTTCCTCGACCAGCTCGGCGAGGCCAGCGACTTTGCCGCTTTGTTTTCTAACAACGATGCCGTCATTTCCTGACAGAGCGATGCCTGCCGAGTCATATCCACGGTATTCGAGTTTCTTGAGTCCGCTGATGAGCACCGGCATAGCCGAGCGTTTTCCTGTGTATCCTACAATTCCGCACATGGTAAATGTTGAGTGTTAAGTTTTGAGTTTTAAGTGACGATGTCGCGCTCGACGGTGTCGTTGGGTCGGGTGGTAGCGTTAGGGCCTAGTTTGCGGCCGGGATAAATCGCGGTGAGGATGCCGGTGTGGGTGCCGTCGCCGACGATGGCGCCGAACTTTCTTCTGCCGGTATCGACCAAGTCATTGCGCACCAAACTGCGGTGGTTTGAGCCGTCGTGGCGAAGGTTAGAGGTGATGGTGCCGGCGCCGAAGTTGACCTTATTGCCAATAATGGAGTCGCCGACGTAGGACAGGTGTCCGACCGATGACCCGTGTCCAACGATGGAGTTCTTTACTTCGACGGCTTGGCCGATGTGGCAATCGTCACCGATGGTAGTAGAGCCACGTAGATAGCAGTTAGGGCCGATCTTGCAGTTTTTACCAATGACGATGTTACCCTCGATCACGACACCGGGCAGAATTTTTGAACCCTCGCCGACGTGGACAATGCCATCGATGTGAGCGGCGGGGCTGACCTCGCCTTGATGATCAGGATCGGTCAGTGAAGCGACGATGTTTTCATTGAGCTGAATGAATTCCCAAGGGTAACGAAGTAGGAATGAATCGCCAGACGCGGTGATTTCCTGATTCATAGACTCGGGATCATGGTCGCCTATCCATGCGAGGCTGGTGCCGCAGCTTGCCTTGAGCACGGCGGACTCTGCGGAGAGCTGGAGCTTTTGCCAATCCTCGCGAGATACCCACGCATTTTCTAGCTGATGCGCATTTTCTATACCCTCGGCATTTTTATTCTGAAAATCGAGCAGTGACCTACCGGCAATCAGCTGGCTGCCGATGGGGCTGTCCTGAAGCAGTGGCCAGAAAGCAGCCTCCTGGGGTGAGTGAAGTGTCATGGTTTATTTGTTAGGCACCAATGGTCTGTTGAATAGCAGCGGCGATGGCGTCAGCTTGTGTCTTGGCAAGCTCGGCATCGGCACACTCGGTGAGCACACGGATTTTTCGTTCGGTGCCAGAGTATCTGACAAGAACGCGGCCTTTATCGGCAAATGCATTCTCGGCAGCTTGGATCGCTGTGTGAACTTCGGGGATGGTTTCGATGGGTGGTTTCTCGGTAACATCCAAGCCTAACAAAACCTGAGGGTAGGACACCATACAATCCGCGAGTTGCGACAGCGTGGTTTGTTTTTCGCGCATCATCGAGAGCAGCATCAAGGCGCTCATGATGCCATCGCCCGTTGTCGCGTAGTCGGAATAAATGATGTGTCCTGAGTTCTCGCCGCCGAGGTTAAAACCCTTTTCTCTCATACGCTCAAGAACCGCGCGGTCGCCTACGTCAGTCGTTTCCAGAGAAATACCATCGGCTTCCAGAGCATCCCGCATACCAAGGTTACTCATCACAGTGGCAACCAGAGTATTGCCTTTGAGCATTCCTTTTGCCTTCAGAGCTTTCGCGCACAAACAGAGCACGCGGTCGCCTTCGATCACCTGTCCATTTTCATCGCAGAAAATTACGCGGTCGGCATCACCATCAAAACAAATTCCCACATGGGCTCCCGTTTCCTTGACCTTGGCGGCAGCCATTTCAGGGTGCAGCGCTCCGCAGCCTTCGTTGATATTCCGGCCATCGGGATGCACAGACATCTTAATAACCTCGGCACCGAGTTCCTCAAAAATCAGCGGGCCAACGTGGTAGCCCGCGCCGTTGGCACAATCGATCACCACTTTCAGGCCTCTCAGAGAACCGGCGCCCACGGCATTTTTGGTGAACTCGATATAGCGCCCCATGGCGTCGTCGATCCGGATTGCCTTGCCGAGATCCACGGTGGGGTGGGGTAACTCGTCGGCGAGGATCATTTTTTCAATCTCCAGCTCCAGCTCATCGCTGAGTTTGAATCCGTCACGGCCAAAAATTTTGATACCATTATCCTGGTAGGGATTGTGCGATGCGGTGAGCATAATCCCGGCATCGCAATTCATCGATCTTGTTAGGTGCGCGACAGCAGGAGTGGGTGCGGGGCCTGTTAGTAAAACGCGTGATCCTTCCGATACCAAACCACTGGTGATGGCTGTCTCAAGCATGTAGCCGGAGAGGCGGGTGTCCTTGCCGATGACGACCTTGTGTCTGCGATGTCCGTCGGCTTGGAGGACACGGGCGACAGCTCTGCCGATGCGCAGGGCTACTTCCGGTGTGATGGGGAATTCATTGGCAACGCCGCGGATGCCGTCGGTTCCGAATAGTTCGTGACTCATGGTTAAAAATGTAGATGAGTCCCCAAAGTATCATAATTAGGTTCAAAAAAAAATGAACAATATGTCATTAGATGGATTAATTATATTAACCTGCTCAAGATGAGTTGGTTGCGAGATGTATTTTTTGCCGGTAGTAGAAAAAATTCCTGATAAATGAGTGTGTGATGTCGCGTATTTAGTGAAATAAGGATGAAGCAACCCCTACTTATTCACAGCATTTGGGCAATCGTAGCCATTGTGGCGTTTGCCGTAGGCTCGAAGCAATTTTCTGAAAAATCGGCATCGGCATTGGAATCACCCGATGATGAAAGCAGGCCTGGCGCGCGTTATTCGGAGCGCTCTTCTTCAGGAAAAACGGGCAGTGAGTCCAAACGGCGCGGTAGAGAGCGTGGGCAAGCTGATTCGAGCATCGCCGAACTTGGGAAGTCGTCCCAGGTAAGGCTCACCGCAAAAAACATCGAGGCGCTGGGCAAGATGATCAAAGAGAGCCGCGATCCCATTGAGCGCCGCCATGCATTTTCTGAATTGTTAAAAGGACTTACCGCAGAGAATGCCATGTTGGTGCGTGAGCAGATTGAGCATATGTCGAGTAAGACCTCGGAGTGGAAAGAATTTCATTACGCATGGGGAGCTCTTGCGGGTGAGGTGTCGGTTAATTTTGGTGCCGAGAGTAAAAAAACGGACATGGCAGCTTGTTTCAGTGGTTGGGCGAGTGCTGATCCTGACGCAGCTCTGGCATGGCTGAATGGCCAGCCTGATGACCGCAAGGAGCGGGGTGATCTTAAATGGGGAGCCGTCTACGGTCTTGCGAATAAGGATCCGGAATTGGCGACGAATTTTGTCAGCGAGCGGCTCAAGCTACTTGATAAAGATGCTGGCAGGATGATAAATCTCGTTGCGGAATCAGTTCTTCGATCTGGTGATCCGGTTGAGGCGGCCCGTTGGTCGGAAAGCTTGCCGAAGGGTGTTTTACGTGATGTCGCTGTCAGCAGGGTGGCACGTGACTATGCTGCGGACGATCCAGTGAAGGCGGTTTCCTGGTTGGAGACCCTGCCTGAGGGGAACGGCCAAACGAAGGGAATGGGGGTCGCGTTTTCCAGCTGGGCGAATCGTGATGCTAGTGCTGCGGCTGATCGTCTTAACGGAATGGCGGATTCTCCGCTACGGGATTCGGCGGTGAGCGGTTTTTCACGACGTATTGTGCATTCAGACACGGCAGCCGCTCTCGATTGGGCAGGAACCATCAGCAATGAGAAGGTCAGAAATGATACGCTTGTCAGCTATGCGCGTATTTACATGCATCGAGATCGTGAGGCTGCCAAGCAGTGGTTGGCAAATAGTAACCTGACTCCCGAGCTGCAAAAGAAGGTTAGGACATCTGGCAAGCGAAGATGATCTAGCTCAGTCTGTGATTGCGCCTAACGAAATTCCTGCGAGGATCGTTGAGTAATTTATGCCGATTGATCAGCTTCATCAACTCAAGGAACGACTCTCAACCGCCGTGCTCGGAGCGGAGCAAGCGAGTGACCTTTTACTAACAGCTTTGCTCGCACGTGGGCACGCCCTGATCGAAGGTGCGCCCGGTGTGGGGAAAACCTCACTCGCGCAGACACTGGCGAATGGTATTGGGGGGCAATTCAAGCGTATCCAGTTTACACCCGATCTGCTCCCCTCTGATATTCTGGGCTATCACCTCTATAAGCAGCATAACGGTGAGTTTGAGTTCGTACGCGGGCCTGTGTTTACCAATTTGCTGCTTGCGGATGAAATTAATCGGACATCGCCGCGTGTGCAGTCGGCTTTGTTAGAATCGATGAATGAAGGGCAGGTGACGATTGACGGCTCGACGCATGATTTGGAAAAACCATTCCTCGTAGTGGCGACGCAGAATATCACATCATCTACGGGAACATTTCCACTGCCTGAGCCACAGCTTGATCGGTTTCTGGTATCCATTCCGATGTCACTTCCCGATGCTGAGACACAGCAATCGATTCTCGATGCCCATGCAGCGGGTCAAATCAACGGGACATCACGCGATCCTTTGTTAGATACGCATGAAATCATGGAACTGCAAGAACGAGCGGCGCAGGTGCCTATCTCCAGTAATCTAAACAGCTATCTTATTAGTCTGTGTGAAACAGTTCGCCGCGCAGCGGGTGGAAGCCATACGATTTCGGTGCGTGCTTCACTGGCGCTGATGCGTGCAGCGCAGGCGGCTGCTTTTCTTGATCGTCAGCAGGCGGTACATCCCGATCATGTTCAGGCGGTATTTCCTCACGTCATGCGGCATCGTTTACTGCCGGATGATGGCTCGTCACCGGAGCCTATCCTGACAGCGGCCCTGAAAGAGACGCCGGTGCCGTAGAGTCTATGTTGCAGGTTTTACAAACCCGCCCTCCATATTCTATCACTTCTCTGCCTGCCAGTAGCCTTGCTCCCAGTGGATTCCTTGGGGTGGTATAAGGTCTGCGGCTTGGGGTTTTTCGACGAAGTCGAAGTAAACCGCGAGTGGTGTCTTGCCGGGGCGCGCACCGCCTGTGTATCTACCTTCGCCCCAGTGCTTGCCCATGGCGAGCATCTGGAAATCGGTGAGTTTGCCCGATGAGTCGAACTTGATAACTCCTTTGAACGACCCATTGTAGCCACGTTTACCATCGGTAGTTTCCAGTTGGTATTTACCGGTAATGATGCCGATTTTGTCGATATAGATACTCAGTGTCTTGATGTCGTTTTTTTTCCAAAATGGAGGTTCTCCACGTGTGCTGTCGAGCAGGTGATAACGCGCGATTCTCATGGCGAGTCTATTGGGTAGGGGGCCGGAACTATCAGGCGTCAGGCTCTTGAGTTCATTTTTTTTGATCCACAGGTGGTCAATGGCGGCGAGCTTGCCGGGGATTTCGTCTTTCAGGGGCGAGTATTTTCCGCTGTCATATTCCAGTGCGCGGGTCGTTACCTTGATGACTTGGGCACCGTCAGGCAGGGCGCGATGATATTTTGAGTCTAACTTTCCGTGAGCGGGGACTTTGGTATCTTTTTCACTAGCGGGCAGCGAGTCCCATTTTGCCAGTGCGGATTTCATCATCTTAAGTCTCCGCTCCGCGCCACGATTATTGTTAAATCCTAATAATTTTCCGCCAGCAGTTAGAACGTAGTGACCCTGACGAGTCATACCACCCTGACCCTTGCGTGGCCCTTGATTAGCAACCGAGCGAAAAAACTCACCTTCGGCGTCTTGGCGGCGGCGCTGATACCAATCGTTGCATGCAACTGGAATGAATTTTTCCTTAAGTAGCTTTTGAACCTCGGGGTTTGAAAAGACCAACAACCTGTCAGTCACGCCGTTGTTTCAAGTGCATCCAAGTGGGTGACCATCCATTTCCCAGAGGTAGATGGGCTTTCCTGACTTGGCGGCTTCTTTGCGTGCTTCCCAGAGATTGGTTCGCCAATTGATACGCATCCATGCGGATTCCTCAGCAGTGGGCTTGATGGCAGAGATGATCTGCTTTTCTCTGGGTGACCAATCTGCACGTAGAAGCGTGGTGAGCGCCGCGAAGATGATCAGGTATTTCATCGGTTAGAAAGACTTCACGTCATCTGATCCGCGGAAGCTTTCATTGCCACCTTTGCCTTTTACTCCGTCAGCTCCGTAAGACCACATTACAAAGTCTTGATCGCCAGGCTTAATTTCATCCCATTCAGCCAGCGTCCATGTGTGAAGCCTTTCGTCTTGGTATCCATCAGCAAATTCTTCATACTGCACAAGTGAGTTGATCGCGATCATGAGTTCATTTCCCCATGGATCATATAGCTTGCCATCATCTCGTAGGCCCGCATCGCCCTTTGAGGTAACAATGCTGAGTTCCAGATACTTGACTCCCCTCGGGTTGAGCTTGGTCATGTCAAAGGTATTTCCGTCAGTTTCCTCCCAAGTTAGATCGTCACTTCCAGCGAGCACAGCCACAATAGGTGCGGTAGAATAGAGACCACCGGGATCACCAATGATAGTGTCCCAATTTTTTTTTACATCTGGAAGTGGCGGGCGATTCTGCTCTACTAGGTATGCTTCCATTCCAATTTCTACATTACGCATTAAATTCACACAGGCTACCTGCTGGCCCTTGAGTAGGGCACGGTTCACTACCGCGAAAATCAGTGCAGCAAGCACGGCAATAATGGCGATTACGACCAATAGCTCAACCAGAGTAAAACCGTTAAGGGTTTCTCGACTGTGCTGATGCTTAGAAAAATGCATAATTTAAATTCTCAGTGACCTGTAATGTAGTTCTTATTTGTCGTAGAATCAAACATGAAGTTTGTGGGCGTTACAATTATTGCCCTTTGGATTCTGCCACTTGGGTTTTAACTCGCCAAAGTGAGACAGAGTCTGCTTTTAATGGCAGGTGAACACGCTCGCCAGCAGTCACCTGAGCAAATTCTGATTTGGTGCCTTTAGGATCGATACCGGACAAAGGGATACGCTCAAAAACGGTGCCTTCGGGGACGAGTGCACGTTGCTCGGGTGAGATCAAGGCAGGGTTGAGAGTGCAGTCACTCTGGCTGAGGTTAAATCCCACAAGCACAGTATCACTCGGTTTTCCTGGAATGTAGCGCGCGTAGAGAAACGTGCCGTCGTCATCTGTAGACTCACGACTATCGACCCAAAGCGGCGCGGTCAGGCCACGGCGAAGTGCGGGCAAGTGTGCACGTGCGCGAATCATGGAGCGGATCGCACGGAATGATTCAGATGATTGGATTTGTTTTACCCGACCTCCCTCCGAAGTGCGAATGAATGTCATGCGACCAGATTCCGTGTCAGGCCCTATTTTTCCATCGGTATCGTGCAGGCCACTTTCTGTGCCGTAGTAAAGGCAGGGAATACCCTCGAGAGTGAGCACCATCGCGTTGGCTAGGATGTTTCGGCGCGCCGTCATCTGGTCAACACGAAACCTATTAATACCGTCGTGGTTTTCAATAAAGGTAATGGATTTCTGACGTGAATTCAGTCCGTCTGGTCCTGGTGATTCATTGTAGTAGGGAAGAGTGCCTCCCTCGGGCGTGCCATGTAAGTCACGCATGGCGCGTTCTATTCCGTTAGCGTGCCCGAAGTGATTGCCGTTGTGCCGAAGGTAATTACGCATCGACCAGCACATTTGGAAGTTGAGCATGCCGTCAATGGCGACCTGCTTGCCATCTGGGCTGTATGTGTATTTTCCTAACACCTCGGGTGCACCATCGTAGGCTTCGCCAAAAAGGATTACGTCCTTGGCTTTCTTACCGAGTTTTTTGCGAAGGCGGGACGTGAAATCTGCCCAAAACTGATGGTGCACGTGTTTGATGGTATCGATTCTCAGGCCGTCGACGCCAATTTCTTCGATGTAGAATGCATAAATGCGGACAAACTCATCCACAAGCTCATCGTAATGCTCGGCACTTGGGTCAGTCCAAAAATCGCGTAAGCTATAAAAATCACACAGCACTTCTTCGCCATCGCTCTTGCCCAAGCTATCGCCATCAAAGCCCTTACGACCATAAGTTTCCATACGTCCTAAGATGCCTGTGAATGGGAATGATTTTCCAAAGACCTTCACGGGGCCGATAGGGCCAGTGCGGTCGATATTCCATTCAGGTAGCTTTGCCCAGCGTGTGTTGGCGTGAAAGCCTTCCTCTTTGAAAGGTGCGATCCATTCACTCCTGCCGTGGCGGTCAAATTGGCCGTTGTTATTTGAGTCGTAATAAAAAACTGGGCCGGCGTGGTTACACACCACATCCTGGATAATACGAATCCCCTTACGGTGGGCAAGATTGACGAGATCCCGGTAGTGAGCCATCCGACCATCAATACCCTCGGGGTAGGGCGTGCCATCCATTTTTTTAGCCGAAGTCAGATGCGGATCAATATCCATATAATCCTGTGTCCAATAGCCGTGGTAGCCTGTTTTCCCTTTGTCCCCCATATCATAGGAAGTGTTCCAGACATTCTTAACGGGCGGTGTGATCCAGATGGCGGTGATGCCGAGGTTATTGAAATAGTTGTTCTCAAGAGCGATTTCGATACCGCGGAAATCTCCGCCGTGGTAGCGGCTTAGATCCTGCTGCGTGGGGTCGTGAAGATCTTTTGCAGCACCTGCTGGGGTGTTGTTGTCAGGATCACCATCGTAGAATCGATCAGTGAGCATGAAGTAGATCACTTCGTCCTGCCATGTGCGTTTTTCCTGCACGTCGGCGAGCGTAGCTCCTGTAGTCATGAGGCACATAGCTAGTATCAAAAATTTCATTACATGAGGTTACACTGACAAGAAGCAATCAGTTACGGAAAAACGACGGTCATTGCAGAGTGATGCTCAAGTAAGATTACGCTGCGTCTGGTACCTCTGTGGATTTCTTATCCGGCAGAGGTTTGGCAGCCGCTTTTGGTATATCCCAAGCAGTGAGCCAGCGGTGCGAGGTCTTCTTGTAGCCCATTTTTAGCAATTCACTTTCCATGTCTGAGAAGTGAGCGGCACCATAGAAGATGCCCAGTTTTTTCTTGCCGACCTTGACTTGCTCACCAAGCACCTTGAGGCAGGCATTGTTACGATCGTCTATGATTACGCTGTCTCCCAGCATGCTCGCAATGTGATTGCCTGCACCGCCAAGAGTATCGACGAGTTCAAGCTTCATGCCGTCAGCATTGCCGCTGAGTAACGCGGTGAGCAGCTTTTGTAAATCAGGCTGCTTCATACCAGGTTGCGCATTTTGCATGGCAAATCCGAGTATAGACTCACCCTTTTTTTCCTGTAGTTTCTCAAACTCCGCGAGCGACAGATCGGCGTGAACGAAGTTTGCAGCAGTGTAGTCAATGCCCTGCTTCTGAGCCTGAAGTTTGAGCATCTTGCCGATCATATTGTGAATATCCCCCAGCATAGCTACCATCGGGTCCTTGGCTTTTTTCTTAACTTTGACCGCCTTGCCATTCTTCATATTGCCACCGCCGATCATTTCAAAGAGAAGTGCATCGTAGTTTTTAAACTCCTTGTTCAGCTGCGTGTAGTAACCGGTATCAGCTATGTGAATAGCGCCGATCAGATCCACCGTGATATCATTTTTGGCATATGTTGTGATTCCAGTCTGAAGGCGCACGTTGTTTTCATCTCGGGCGACACGGATGAACTGCGTTGCGTTAGGATCTTTGACGGCAGGTTTTTCCTGGTCAGTGAGGGGTTCTTGCTGTGCGCCTGCTGTTAGGGTGTTTGCTGCAAGCGCAGCCGCGAGTGCTTTTCTGAAGTGACGTTTAATTTTGCTCATATTAATTGTGTGAGAGTAGAACTGTTTTTTACTGAAAAAAGCAGTATTGCCGAGGACTCAGCATGGGTTAATCTCCGTCCATGTTGAAAATGAGCAAGTCGTTTGTTATACGTATGGTGATTTGGTCGGCACTGATCATCTACATGCTATGCGATTTCTTGATTTTCTCTGGGCCGCTCAAGCGTGAGGCGCGGCGAATTTTCCCCAGCGATGCCGATAAAATAAGGTCTGCTGTGGAAGAGGGGGTCTGCGCAAAAGTATATAACGAACCAATCTACATTGGTCAGGTAGATCGTCGTGTGCAGGAAAATATGTGGCGATCAGGGCGCGATCTAGAGAGTATTGGAGAGCAAGAGATGAAGATGCTCAGGTGGGCTGCGCTCGATGATCTAATCGTGGAGCACATCATGCGTATCAAGGTGAGAGTGAACCGTGAGGAAGTTCCTGTGAGTGATGAGGCAATAGATGCTCAGGTGGCACGCTTTGAAAAACGGTTTTCCTCACCGGAAGAGCTCGACCAAGCACTTACATCTCAGGGCATCGAAAGCCGTAAGGAGCTGCGCTATCGTGTGGCTGCTAGAATTCAGCAAGATAAGTATGTGCAGTCCAAAATTAGTGATGCGATTAAGGTGAGTGATGAGGATGCGAGGGATTGGTATGACAATCACCAAGAAGAACTCACCATGCCGGAGCGCAGAGGAGTCCGGCATATCTTCCTAGCTTCTCTCGATCATTCCTCGGATGAAGCTGAAGCGATATTAAAAGAACAACTGAAGAGAATTCAGGACAAGAAAGCTAGTTTTGAAAAAATCGCGCTAGAAGTCAGTGAGGATGAAAGTAATAAAAAATCCGGAGGTAACCTCGGGTGGATGCGGCGTGATAGACTGCCGGGGGATTTTGCCGCCCATGTATTTTCCCTAGAGTCTGACATCCCCACCTTGATTCGCACAAAACTCGGCTGGCATATTGTGGAGGTAACAGGAGTCAAGCAACCAGAGTTGCCTGCTTACGAAACAGTGAAAAAAGAAATAATCACAGCGCTTTCGGATATGCGCAGGAAGGAGTCGGTTGAGCAGTACCGCCACCAACTCAAGTTACTGAACCACGAGAAGGTGGAGATTTACAAAATGGCGCTTGAGCCGCGCGAGTGATATTTTTTGAAGGTTGATTTAATGCTACAATCGCATCATTTCACATTCATCATGGCATCTTGAAGCTCTTTTGTCGCACGTCCTGATTTCTGAAGTTTTGAAATGGCATCGAAGTAGGCTTTGACCGCTTTGCCTGAGCGTTTTTCAAATTCCTTGCTTGCTTTGGTAAACTCTTCCTCTGATGTGCCGCCCTCACGAAGTGCTTTGATACGTTCTTGTATTTTATCTCCCTTTTTACCCCACTCTTTAATTTGCTCAGCGCCTTCAGCTGATGAGACCTTGCCATCGGCGATGTCATTAATGAGCTCTGTCATTTCTTCCATGTAGGAAATTTGATCGTCAGCAAGCTTTTTGGGGCTGTCACTACATGAGGCGAATAGTATGAGTGAGAGAATACTTGTTAGTGTAATATATTTCATGATTGATAATGTCTTGTTTGTTCGATGTTACTTGACCTCAAAGTAGCCACGCATCAGCTGAGCGTGACCGGGGAAGGTGCAAATAAAGGGGTATTTACCGGGTTTTGTGGGTGCTGTGAATTCGATCACTTGTGTTTGCCGGCGCTCAAGCATCTTTGTGTAATGTAGGATATCGTCGGTTTTCGGAGTGAACCCCACTTTGAATCCTTCAGCGCCAAGAGCTATAGCTGCTGCGGCTACCTTGTCGGCGGTGCCTGGCTTGACGATAACGAGGTTGTGCGGCAGTGCGTCGGGATTCACGAAGGTGAGTTTGACTTTTTTGCCAGCCTTGAGAGGAAGGCTTTTGACATCAAACTGGAGCTTCTCGATTACGGTATTGATACGGATTTCAGTTAGTTCAGAGGTGTCCTTTTTGATGCCGCCGGGGATAATTGCGAACTCCTCTTCTTTTTCGATTTCGATCGCGCCCTTTGCGGGGTCGGCAACTTCCCAGTGGTGTTTGACTGTTGCTGCGGCAACCTGCGCATGCTTGGAGGGTGATGCCAGAACAGCTGCTAACAGCTTATTATTCCGCACGTTGTGTTGCTGGTGAAGCCAGAGTGCTTCGAGTAAAGCGCGTGCGTCTTTCTCGGATTTCGCGTCTAAGCTGGCGATCCACTCCTCAGTGGCTGCGATGACGTCCTTAGTGGGGCGGGCGGAGAGCTCGACGCGAGTGCGGTGACGGATGCCATCGACTGGGTGTTTAAGGTTATTGAGAAGCTCTCCGATGGAGGCACCCGCAATTTTGACAGGTTTTTGCAGCGGTTTTTTGGTGTAGACCATGCGGTAGATGCGGCCGTGTTTCTTATCGCGATTGGGGTCACGGATATTGTGCTGCATGTGGCCAATGATGACGTTGTGCCAATCGGAAACATAGAGTGCGCCGTCGGAACCAAAGACGGCGTCGGTGGGGCGGAAATTTTTGTCATCGCTTCGTAGAAAGTCATCTGTGGGTGTGCCCCATACCTCACCGAACTTGTATTTTTTATCAGGGAATCCTTCTCGGTGGAGTTTGTAGCGTTTTAATCCGAGGTAGCCGATGGTGTTGCAGAGCACAAAGTCCTGCTGCATTTCATCTGGGAAGTTCGCCGATGAAATAATCGCGTCGGCGGCGACTGGGCGGACTTCTTTTTTGACGAGAGGAAACATTTTAAAACCCTTGCCGCTGGGGCGGATTTGGTAAGATCTTCCTCCGGTTCCATCGTTTGCGTAGTGGTAGCCCCACCCATCAAACGAGATTCCGTGTGGGTTAGGTCTGTTGTTTGCGTGGAAGGCGATGGTGTGGCGGCGTGGATCGAAGCGATACATCGCGGAGGCGCCAGTATTGAGCGAAGCGCCCCAAGGGTGTTCGTGGTTGTGCACGAGGAAAATGCCACTTTGCCAGTAGATGCCGCCGTCAGGACCAAAGACGAGGTTGTTAGCAGCGTGGTGGGTGTCTGATGATCCGAAACCCTGTAACATGATGATTCTAACATCGGCAACGTCATCACCATCGGTATCCTTGAGGAAAATGAGATCCGGCTGGGTGGTAACAAGAACGCCACCATTCCAGAATTCGAATCCTAGTGGGCAATGAACTCTCGCGAATTCTTTTGCTTTGTCAGCTTTGCCGTCACCGTCTGTATCTTCAAAGATCATCAGTGCATCGCCCATCTCTTTCTTGGGTTCCCACTTGGGGTATGTTGGCCAGACAGCTGCCCAGAGCCGACCTTTGGCATCGACCTGCATTTGCACTGGGTTCGCGAGCTGGGGGAATTCTTTTTCCGAGGCAAAGAGGTTGACCTTAAAGCCCTCGGGGTAGTGCATCTTCTTCAGACCTTCCTCGCCGGAAAGATACTTGAGATTACCCTCCTTCATTTTATTGGATGATTTAGAACCACCACCCACGTTTGAGATGACAGGGATTGGCTTGGGCACATTTGAATCGTCAATCGTGTATGATTTATCATTGGCCGTTGCCCAGATTTTTTTGTCCCGGTTGGCAGTCAGGGTATCGAGCATCTTGAGTTCATGCTGGAGAACCTCCGCATTGGTTTGGCCATTGACAAATTTCAACTTCGAGCGTCCTCCCCAGACATCGTTTCCATCTACAGCTCGGTAGCGGTGGTGCCAGTGGAGGTTTTTTTCAAGCACGTCAGCCCGTAGTTTTTTGTCTGATGGGTTTGAGGTGATTTCGTTGCCTAGTAGCGCACTGGAAATGATCTCGCCAAGGCGCTTGTTACCTTCTGCATTGAGGTGGATACCATTGATGGTGAGAGGGTTTTCACTGGAGCTGTAGCGCGCTAGCATCGGGTTAAATAAATCGACAAATGCAACGTTGGCTTCACTGGCTGCTGCGCGGGTTGCCTCAGTAATAGCTGCGAGTTTTTTATTATAGGAGGTTCCACTTGGAAGGTTGGGGTCTTTGAGATTCTCAAAAGCGATCGGCGAGAACAGCACGATGCGTGGGGCAGACTTACCGTTAGGCTTAAGCGCGTGGTAACGCTTAACCATCTCGACGAGTTGCTTCTGGTAGTCGCTCGGCGATGTATCGAAGGATTCATTCCAGCCAAACATGGAAAAGATGACATCTGGCTTAACGTGCTGAAGGTATTTGTCTTCCGGGGTGAAACCTTTGGAGCGTGGTCGTTTATTCACACGATCACCGCTGACGCCCATATTTCGAAAGCGAAGTGACTTGTCCCTCAAGGCACCCTGAATCAGAGCCTCGGTATAACCATGATGCTGCATGCGGTCGGCAAGACCATTACCGACGATGACGACGGTATCATTCTTCTGAAAAGAAAACGATGTCTCGGCCGCATCGCCTGATACGGAGAGTAACAATGTGAGTGAAAGTGTGAGGAATTTCATAGCAGGAAACTCCATACCTAGCGGACTGGGCTCCTATTTCGATCAAAAAAAGCGAATTACTGTTCCTTTGACTCTTGCTGCCAATTACGGATTGATCGATTGAAGTCTTTCTCACGGGCATTGCTCTGAGGGAGACCACCATAGAGAACACCGTAATGGTATTCTAACAAATCAGATGCAAATACTGGTGGTATGCCAGAATCCTTAAGCGTCTGGATTTGTTGACGTAAGGTGCGACCGGCAGGCATGGGGTTTCCAAGTGATGAACAGGCTTGCTTAAAACAGATCAAATAGCTCGGTATCGGAGTCTTGATGGGTAAACCCAGATCGTCGGTCTGTTTTCTTCTACAGTGTCTTGTTAGTAAAAATGCCACGCAGCAAATACCGAGAACAATCAGAGCGCTTGTCAGGCGCGTTGGGGCGAAGTCGGTCTGCAATGCTGACAGAGGTGTGTTGTTCTGACCTGAGCCATCATTATCTTGCGAGGCGGTTGCTTCCTCGGGGTCGGGTGGGATTTCGCCCTCTGGCGCACTATGAGGCTCTGGGACTGCATTGTTGTTAGGAGGAGTAGTGTCAAAGACTACCCAGCCGTATCCCTTTAGTTTGATTTCAGACCATGCATGAGCGTCTTTGGCACGATAGACAAACATGTTCTGCTCCGGATAGAGCCTCCCGCCAGACCACCCGTAGGAAATGCGACTGGGGATGCCAAGTGCGCGGCAAATGAGAGCAGTGGCCGTCGCGAAGTGTTCACAGTAACCTCGTTTTTCTTGATAGAGAAAATTCTCCAGAGGGTTTTTACCGCTAGCATTGGTTGTTTCTAGAGAATACTCATAATTGTCTTGTAGGTAAACTCGCAGCGCGAGGAGTTTTTTTGTTAGGTCGCCCTGATATTGAAAAAGCTCGGCAGTTTCTCGAATTCGCGGAGATAGGTTCGCCGGTATTGTCAGGTAAACAGGATCTGCTCTGCCAATCTCAGGTTTTTCACCGATAAGATTTGTGAAATTGACTGATCGAGAAGTCGCTGTGTAGGAATACCCTGTAGTGGGGTCATCTAGGCTGGGGAGCAGGAAGATATCATCGCTGACCTGAGTTAATATGGAGACATCACAGCTGGTTACTCCCTGAAATGCTGTAAGCAGATTTTGTCCTGCCGGGTTCACGGCATGATAGACCCGATGCTTAATTGGCGGGGTAGTAACTAGGCTATGATCGCGGCGCGGAAATGTGATGGGGGATTGCAGTGTTGATTTGCCAGTGCGTTTTGCAGACCATGTTATGCCATTAAATTGCGACATGGAAAAAGCATGTAGGTGTACGCGAGAATTTAGCAATTTGGTCGCATCAGCTCGATTTCCGACCTCAACAAACACCTCGGGTTTGTTACTTGGTTTGTGATTGCTGTTAGGTGGTAGGTTGCGTTCGAGAGCCCTGTTGAAGAGCCAGTTGCCTGACGAGTGTCCGTCGAACTTAGGCTCGCCTGTCTCACCTTCTCTCTCTGCCGGAGATCGTGCATTGATAATCTCTCCATGGAACGTGTCGACGAATTCTTGCGATGGTGCTGCCATTGTGCTCGTCACGACAACAAAAAACGCCTCTGTAAAAACAATCGCAGTTCCCAAGCATATGTAATCGAGCCATGTCACCTTACGTAGACAAAACATCCTCGGGAGCGCGGTTTTTTTCCCCATACTCCAGAATGCTAGCCCAGCTACGAGTGTAGCTACTGCAAGGCATGAGCGCAGGAGCATCCCGGGCGAGCCTTGCCAGCCCCTGAGCAGAGCATAGGCACCTGCAACCGAGATGAGTAGAGCGAGAGTGCGCATGTTTTTAGAAATAAGGTGTCAGGAATCGGGGGTCAGGCGGTAGCGGCGTGTAGGGTGCGGTGGCCGTATCGTATCTGTCGGATATCAATAGCGAGTATGTTAGGGGAACGTGAGGTGAGGTGTGACCATGAATCAGGTGGCATGTCCGAAATGATAACCACTGCTTGGTCTGGTGATGTCGTACGAATGGCGTGATCGAGATCGTGTGACTCGGTGCCCTTAGCACGCTGTACTTTGGCGAGGGTTTTTAAAAACTCGACCATTTGCTTACGGCTCTGGCATGAGACAGGTTCCCAATCGAGAAAGTCAGCCGACAGCACGCACGGGATACCTTTTCCCTGAAGTTCTGTGATTGTTCCTGCTAAGAGTGATAGAGCGCGCTCAAAACGATCTTGTCGCAGCATTTCCCGCCCACTGGCATACGAGTGAAAAATAATGTGGCATTGATCTGGATGAAAACCCGGTGGGTCAAACTCACGGATGCGCAGATCATGCCCACACGCTAGGGCACGTGCCGAAGCTGCCCAGTGGATGTGCCTTGAGGAATCACCTGCTTGCCAGGGTCTGATGCCTCGCGGCTCGCCAAAGGAATTTCCTGTGGATAATCCAGAGTGGGGTAGGGCATCATGTAGTGAACCGTGGCTATTCAATTCCATTGGAATGATAGGCATGGGAGTGACCACTACCTCACGGCGTAGGGTAATGATTTTGATCATCCGGAATAATCCGAGTGGAAATTGGCTGCTGAGCAAGATGCTGTGCTGGTCGGCATATCCGCGGCTAGGAATAGTTCCTTGAAGAATTGTCTGTGAGCACTGACCCGCTGCAGTCCATGTGGCTTGAGCTGAAAAAACCGAATCGCACGGCAAGCTGATATCCATTTGCACGTTGAATGCATCGAGGAGAATGCGCTTGTTATGAATGGAGAGTTCCAGCTCGAACATCCTACCAGCGGCGACGTTTGCTGGCATGTGAATGCTTGGAGTCAATTGAATGAGGTTAATTTTGCCTAACAAATAACAGAGCAGGATGAGTAATAGGCCGCAAATACCGAGGAGAAAAAATATACCCTCCGCGGTAAAAAGGCCGCTGATGACCATCGCCACCGCACCACCGCTGAGTGCCGCTCCCTTTCGGGTGATGGAGAGACGTCTTTTCCGCATACCTTTATCCTGACATCAACTTGATCGAAAGGAAACTAGGAATCGAGGATGGGTATAAAAAAACGAACCACACGAAATGCTCGTGTGGTTCGTCGAATGAGTAGTTTGTGATCGTATGTTAGTCCATTTCCTTTTTCTCGAGCGACTGGTCTAAGTGCGCGAGAAACTTATCGATGGCTGGGAATTGAGCGGCTGAAAAACGATGGTATTCCTTACTGTCTTCACCATTGAAAAGCAGAACAGTGGGCACTCCATTCACACTGTATTTACGCATGACTTTGCTGTTCTTCTTCTTGAGCGCTTTGTCCTTATTTGGAATATCGATCTTGACGAGAATGAATTTTTTTGAGGCTCCGTCTGTGAATTTCTTTTTGGAGAAGACTTTCTTGTCCATCATTATGCATGGTGGGCACCAGTCAGATCCGGTGAATTCTACAAGCACGTCTTTCTTTTCAGATTTGGCTTTAGCGAGAGCAGCATCGATATCGGTCATCCAGCCGGCGCCAGCGGTGGCGGCAGTGGAAATAGCGAGAGATGCAACGGCGGTTGTCAGAAGTAGTTTAATTGCCTTCATGCTCAATAAGACGTCGCAGGCGTGGATATTATTCCAAAATTCTCGAAAACCTCTCACGCTGATGCTAAATCGGCCCCATGAACAAGCTTACAGTTGCCACGGGGAACAGCCACAAAACGGATGAGATACGAGCAATGCTCGGTGATGGCTATGCGGTGACGGATTTGAAATCTTATCCTGAGCTTGCTGATGTGGAGGAGACTGGATCCACTTTTCTGGAAAATGCCACACTGAAGGCAGTGCAGATTAGTGAGCAAATTACAGGCCTAGTGCTCTCCGATGATTCGGGGCTAGAGGTTGATGCGCTCAATGGTGAGCCTGGCGTTTATTCCGCACGTTATGCTGGCGCTCAGGGTGATGACGCGGCGAATAATGCCAAACTGTTAGCTGAGCTCTCCGGTATAGAACAGCGTAGTGCTAGATTTCGCTGCGTGATGGTGCTAGCGGAAAATGGTGAGGTGTTGACGCATTTTGACGGTGCTGTTGAGGGCGATATTATCACGCAGAAACAGGGGCAGGGTGGTTTTGGCTATGATCCATTATTTATTCCGCATGGCTTTGAGGCAACTTTTGCCGAGCTGGGAGAAGATATAAAAAATAGTCTTAGCCATCGAGCTATGGCGATGAAGCACGTGGTGAAGTGGTTAGCTGAGCGGTCTAGCGAATGATTGCACGCGCGACGATATCTCCGGTGAATGTCAGCTCAAGCTGCGCGTTTCCGAGATCAAACTGATCTCGCATGACTGCGGCTGGAATACGGAGAGTGGCGTTACCGTTCTTGGTAATCAGTGATCCTGTTAGGATGACTGGCTCTGTCTTTTTGATGGTTAGGTTTACCTTGCGCTGGCCTACGGCTTTCCCAAGTACCAGACCTGAACCTAACACTCTTGCCTGACCACCTACGGTGAAAAAATTCCTTGGAATGCTAAATGTCCCGTTCTTTCCAATGATGGTTTGATTGGGAAAACTATGGCCGGTGATTTTGAGCACACCTGCAGGAATGTTGACGTTGATTTTTCCAAGGAATCGAGACCATTTGAATGGCATCAATAATTTGGCGGTGTTTGTTAGGTTGACACGGTTGAACTGGATGCTGTTGGTTCCATCTGACCGAGGTTTGACCGTGACGATCACTTGGCCAGAGAGAGGGGCTGAGTCTCGTGCCGGTTTTGCACCAAGAAGGCTACCTTTTGGATCTAGGCTAAGATCGATTTTTCCATGGGTTCGATTGCTATCCACATTGAATACCCAGATAGATTCCTGAGTGGAAATTCTAGGTGCATTTAATTCAGGTGCTATAGAAACAGGCGCTGGAAGAGTGGCACCTGTGTCAGAGATCTTAGTTTCTTGAGGTTTTCCCATCCATGCACACGAACATAATGGGCAAAGAGCCAAGACGAGAATCATGCGTATGATATGAATGATTGGGGAATACATGCTTTTGATGGCTTGCGGTTAGCAATCAATCACACTA
This sequence comes from Akkermansiaceae bacterium, assembly GCA_045106535.1. GTDB lineage: Bacteria > Verrucomicrobiota > Verrucomicrobiia > Verrucomicrobiales > Akkermansiaceae > Oceaniferula. The sequence continues at coordinate 22,718 of JBGCEU010000008.1, forward strand.
AAGCTTAGTCAGCCAGTCATTAGATGCTGGATTTTATACGCCATGTCTTCTTGCTGTAGTTCACACGAGCCTGATCCTCAGGAGGATAAGTCTTCCTGCTGTGGTGATAGTGGTAGTGGCAAAAAAAAATTCGACTGGCTGCTTTGGGGATCTCTTGCTTTTGTCGTAGCGGGGTATCTTGGCCATTGGTTTTTTCACGATCAGCTTTCTCATCAGGCTGCGGATTTTAGTCACGGCGTTTACGCGTTGATGAACAAGATGTGGTGGGGGCTTGCTCTGGGAATTCTCGCCGTAGGATTTTTGAGTTGGGTGCCACGTGAGTGGGTTGCAGCTGTTTTAGGAAAACCTGGTAGCTTTTCTGGTATTCTCCGCGCTATGTCGGCTGGTCTGATTCTTGATCTATGTAACCATGGCATACTGCTCGTGGCGATGAAGCTCTATGAGCGTGGTGCATCGTATGGACAGACACTCGCATTTTTAATTGCGAGTCCATGGAACTCACTATCACTGACGTTAATTTTAATCGCTCTGATTGGGGTTAAATGGACAATCATCTTTATCTTACTCTCGGGCTTAATCGCCGTTGTAACTGGGTTGATTGTGGAGGCTCTCAGCAGGGCAGGAAAAATCCCGCGAAATCCGAATCATATCGAACTTCCCGAGGGATTTCGACTGGGTCAGGAAATCAGGCAACGTTTTCGCAGTTTGAAATTCAATGGTGGGGCCATTTTAAAATTACTCAGATCCGCACTTGGTGAGTCGCGTATGATCCTACGTTGGATATTTTTTGGAACTGTTTTAGCCGCCGCGATTCGCGCGTTCGTGCCACCGGAAACATTCGGTGAATGGTTCGGGCCGACGTGGACGGGCGTGTTACTCACCCTGCTCGCAGCGACAGTCATCGAGGTGTGCTCTGAGGGATCTAGCCCGATCGCGGCCGAGCTCGTTACGCGCGCTGCTGCACCGGGAAATGGTTTTGCATTTCTGATGGCAGGGGCGGCGACGGACTACACCGAGATCATGGCACTGAAAGAGACAACTCGATCATGGAAAATGACCCTCATGTTGCCTCTGCTGACTTTACCTCAGGTAGTCGTTGTCTCTTGGGCGCTGAATCACTGGGCGGCTTCGGTTTGAAGCAGGATGCAATTAAAAATCAGGTTCTTCCTCCTTTTTGGGTGCTACTGGTGCAGGGTTAGCCTTTCGAATAGGAGTAATGACGATAGCATGATTATCGTACCGGACATGACCGCGAGCTTGCTCCACGATATAACGCAGCAGAGTCTCGGCAGGGATTCGATTCAGGCGCAGGGTTACCTTGCTTTCAGCAAATGCTCCCGTAGGATCCTGAACGATGAAGTTGGGTGTAACTTTCTGTTTGGACACGCGCTCGACTTGCACGCCAAGCATGTCAAGTGATTCTCGGATGGTAGCCTTTTCCAGATTCACTTTAGGAATAATGACCTTTCGGAGTGCGGCTTTGCGGTTCTTGATATCAAGTGTGTTTCGGTTCGATGAGATATAGAGCAGCTTCTTGCGTGCTGGTAGGTGCTTTGGATTGATTCGTAAAACCTCCTTAAAGCTCATCTGGGCAATGTCATATTTGCCTTCATTCATGGCGATGACACCCTGATTATACAGGCTGTTGGCACGTTTGGCCTTGTTGTCATCTGCCTGGGCGACGGCACCGATGCCAAGCATCAATGCCACAATCATTGTTGTGGTTTTTTTCATAATAGGATCGTGTTTGGTGTTTGGTTGTTATCGGCATGGTGAGTGCCAAAAATAACAAGTTCACTTACAATATAACCATTCACTATCTCCCTGCAAAGGGAAAAAACCCAAGCTTTACGACCTGGAAAAATCAGGAATATTTCAAATCCTTTGAGGGATCTGTCTGGAAATCGAGTGCAAATCGAGCCGTTGTATTTGGCTTAATGACAGTCTCAATGTACTTCAGGTGGACTGGATCCTCCACATACATGCGGAGTTTTTCTAAGGTCTCGACTTCGACCGTGAGAAAGAATGGCCACTCAGCATCAGCATGGATGTTTCTGCCAGAGCGTACGCTCAGCACCTCTGGTATTTTCAGTAGCATACTCCGAGTGCTACGGATCATCTCCTCCAGCTTGTGGTCATCGACCTCAGGCTTGAGTTTGAAAAAGACGACGTGGTGGATCATATGGTTAGGCTTTCCAGTTCAGCGCGCCTTTCTTGAGCGCATAGACGTAGGCGACAGCTAAAATACCTACGAATCCACATACACTCCAGAAGGGAGCCATACTCACAGCCGTCATGTCCCTGAACTGAACAGCCCAAGGATAGAGAAACACCACCTCGATATCGAAGATGACAAAAAGCATCGCCACCAGATAGAACTTAACGCTGAATCGTGGTGCGCCTTGCCCGATGGGAAGCATGCCACACTCGTAGGGGCTTTGCTTCGTGGGGTTGCTTTTCCCTTTTTTGCCAAGTAGCACGCTCATGATGAGCATGGATGCAGCGAAGCCAAGAGCGGCACCGGCTTGCATGATGACGGGTAGGTAGTCTTGCATCCTATAAAGGTGGGTATAAAGGTGAGTGGGTTCAGTATGCTGGAAATGAAAACTCCGCCAGCAATTTGTCGCTGGCGGAGTTCATAAGCCTATCCGCAGGATTCGTCCAGTCGGATAATCATTTTATCTTCAGACCCACTGGACGATTGCCCACCAGTAGATGGGGATACCGAGGATGATGTTCAGCGGAAAGGTGATTCCCATGCTCATCGTGAGGTATTTGGCGGGGTTGGACTCAGGTAGGGCATCTTTCAGGATGGCGGGTGCTACGATATAGGATGCGGATGCACACAGGATGGTCAGCAGGAGCGCATCGCCGTGATCAAAGCCGAACGCCTTGCTAATGAGAATGGCAACGATGCCATTGAAAATTGGTGCCGCGACCGCGAAAACGACCAGAATGATCGGGAAGGATTCGATTTCCTTGAATTTCTTGCCAACTACCGTGCCCATGTAGAGCAGGAAGAAGACGAGCATTCCGGTGAACATGTCGCCGCCGATGAATGTTGATAATGGTGACTTCTCAGTGCCGAGTGCTGTCAGAATGTAGCCGATGACCATGCTGCCCACCAGGACAAGTAACGTGCCGTCAGTCAGCGCCTCCTTGATCACCGATTTAGTGGATTTGGCACTTCCGCTCTTGGTAGATAGATGTGCCATTACGATGGCAAAAATAATAGCAGGTGTCTCCATCACTACGAGGGCGACAGTCATGTAGCCAGCGTAAGATGCGCCGATAGAAGTCAGAAAACCAGCAGCTGTGATATAGGTCAATGTGCTGTTTGATCCGTAGGTGGCTCCAATGGCGGCGGCATCCGCTACGCCGAGTTTCTTGCGCAGCAGAAAATACGAATAGATAGGAACAATGGCGCTCATTAAGATAATGATGCCGATGATGATGATGCCATCACCCCAGAGGCTGGATTGGTGTAGGCTGATGCCTCCCTTGAAGCCGATGGAGAGCATCAGGTAGAGGCTTACAAATTTCACCACCGACTCTGGAATCGAGAGATTCGAGTTGAGCATGATGGCGACGAAACCCAGAATGAAGAAAAGCACTCCGGGATTGAGAATTGTTGTTAGGATGTCCATGATGAATTTTTGTTGGGTATTATTTGGTTGAGCGGCTTGTTGGCCGACGGGGGTTATTATGCATTGTTATATAATTCTTTCTAATATATGTTATCTATATATTCGTTCTGATAATACGAACGATGAATGACCTTTTCTAAACATGGCTTTTCTAAATTACCACCACCTGCGTTATTTCCGCGCAATCGCTACCGAGGGCACACTGACCGGAGCTGCCGAAAAGCTTGGCGTCGCCCAGTCCTCACTGAGTGTGCAGCTCAGGCAGCTTGAAGAAAGTATCGGGCAGGCGTTGTTTGACCGACAAAGCAAGTCTCTGGTACTGACCGAGGCGGGCAGAATCGCGCTCGATTATGCGGATACCATTTTCCGCTCCGGTGAGGAGCTCATCAGCGTTTTGCATAACCGACCGACAAATCGGCGCAGAAAACTCCGAGTCGGTTCAGTGGCTACACTGTCTCGTAACTTCCAGCTCTCACGACTGCAGCCATTCATCGGTCGTGATGACGTGGAGCTAATTCTCCGATCTGGTAGTCTCAGAGAGCTTCTCCGGCAGCTAAAGTCACATACGCTAGACCTTGTTTTATCAAATTTGCCCGTCCGCCGTGAAGTGGGAACGGAGTGGCATAGTCATCTGCTTGATGAGCAACCGGTCGCGCTCGTCGGAAAAAAACAACGGGGTAAAAAAAAATTCACCTTCCCGAAAGATCTGGAATCGATGCCACTGCTCTTGCCCACGTTGGATAGTAACCTGCGTGTCGCTTTTGACCTAGTGATGGAGCGTGAAGGTGCCGTGCCAACAATCGCAGCAGAAATTGACGATATGGCCATGATGCGACTCCTCGCACGCGACGGCGCAGGAATTGCCCTAGTGCCCCCCGTCGTTGTGCAAGGCGAGCTTGAGCGTGGCCAATTGGTCGAGCTTCACCGTTTCACCGATATATCAGAAAGTTTCTACGCCATCGCACCCAGCCGTAGAACTCCGAACCCGCTGGTTGATGAGCTTATTTCCAAACGTTAAAGAAAAAATCTGGAAATGGATTGAGACGGAAAAAACAAAACCCGCACCAACATTTGCTGGAGCGGGTTTTGCAATTATTTGATTCTATTCGTTTCTGTCAATTAGACAGACTCTTGGGCAGCAAGGAAATCGCTGTGAGCTTCGGACAGCTTGGGCAGTCCTTTATATTCCTTGCCTTCCTTCTCGATCATACCCCGGGTAACGAGGTTCTGGAGTTTTTCGTAAGCGCGAAGGCGGAGCATTTCTTCTCCACCGCTGACGGCGTTACGTTCCTTGAGTCTAGCATAGACGGCCTCAAACAGATCGTTAAATCCGAAGAAACTGTCATCATCTCCCAGTACGTTGACGATTTCGTCAGTTACGTGATCCGGGACGCGGCGAGAGAAACGAGTTCTTTTCGTAGTAGCCATGTAAGTAACATACTACAACACACCATAATTTGCGATCTGAAAAATAAAAAAAGCATAAATTTCTATCAATTTTTGCTCCATAGTGACAACAAGTTCTTAAAATCACGGCATTGACAGATGGGCGGATCGAGGCATTGTCAGCCCCCAGTTATGAGCGCATCAGCAGGAAAACATCTAGCAATTGTAGGGGCTACGGGAGCTGTCGGGCAGGAAATGCTCGATTGTTTGGAGGAGCGTAATTTCCCGATTAGTGAATTAACTTTATTGGCTTCTGCAAGATCGGCAGGAAAGGAGATCGCTTACGGTGAAAGCTTAATTAAGGTTAAGGAATTGACACATGATAGCTTCGATGGCGTAGATATTGCCCTTTTTAGTGCAGGTGGTGGTCTTTCGCTTGAGTTTGCGCCAAGTGCGGCGGCGGCGGGTGCGGTTGTGATTGATAACTCCTCCGCGTTTCGCATGGATCCTGATGTTCCGCTTGTGGTGCCGGAAATTAATCCAGAAGCGGCTCAGAATCCTGCCAAGGGCATTATAGCAAATCCTAACTGCACGACGATCATCACGCTGATGGCGCTCTACCCGCTGCATAAGCTTTATGGTCTGCGTAGCGTGATTGCTTCCAGCTACCAGGCAGTCTCCGGCAGTGGTGCCCAAGGAATTATCGAGCTGGACGATCAAATCAAGGTGCTCGGTTCCGGCGGCGAAGTCACTGACGACATGAAAAGCGTCTACCCTCACCAGATTGCCTCGAATGTGATTCCGCACGTCGATTCATTCACTGAAAATGGCTACACCAAGGAAGAGTTGAAGATGCTCAACGAGAGCCGTAAAATCCTCAGCCTCCCTGAGCTCAAGGTCACCTGCACCTGCGTCCGTGTTCCCGTGCACCGTTCACACTCGGTCAGTGTCACCGCGCAGTTTGATAAACCCGTCGATGTTGCCGAGGCACGTGCCGCATTTTCAAACTACCCCGGCATCAATGCCAAGGACGATCCGGAAAATGCTCTCTATCCCGTGCCACTCGATACCACGAAGAAAGACGACTGCTTAGTCGGGCGGATTCGGAAAGATATGGTGTTCAATAACGCCCTCGCACTCTGGGTGGTAGGGGATCAAGTCCGCAAGGGCGCCGCGCTGAACGCCGTACAAATAGCAGAACTTATCTAGAATAGCCATGGACGATCTCAAACCTTGGCTGAAAGCGAAGCAGAAGGAAGTCGACGCCGCGCTCGGCAGATTTCTGCCGCGCGAGAACGCACGTCCCAGCACCATCCACAAAGCGATGCGCTATAGCGTGTTTGCCGGCGGCAAACGCCTTCGCCCCATCCTCTGCCTTGCTGCTGCAGAAGCTTGCGGTGGAAATACTGACCATGCGCTCGCGCCCGCCTGTGCCACTGAGGTGATGCACACCTACTCGCTGGTTCACGATGACCTGCCGTGTATGGATGATGATGATTTGCGCCGTGGTCGTCCCACATCGCATAAAGTTTTTGGTGAAGGTATGGCAGTCCTAACAGGCGATGCTCTGCTCACCGAGGTGTTTACCATCATCGCGCAGACTCCGCCAACGAAACGCTATGGCGTTAGAGACTACGTTGAAGAAATTGCCATTACGGGAGGTAGTAAAAAACTCATCGGTGGCCAGGTGTTGGACTTGGAAGGTGAGGGGAAGAAACTGACTAAAAAGGATCTGGTCCGAATCCATGAGGCGAAGACCGCCGCGCTGCTCACCGCATCGGTGCGGCTCGGTGCCATGACAGCCAATGCCACACCGCGAAGGCTAGAGGCTCTCACCACATTCGGCTACAATCTTGGGTTAGCTTTTCAGGTCATCGATGACATCCTGGATGTCACTCAGACCACCGAGATGTTAGGCAAGACCGCAGGTAAGGATGAAGCTGTCGATAAGTCCACTTACCCCGCGATTCTGGGGCTTAAAAAATCCCGCCAAGAGGCAGCTCGACTCACAAAAAAGGCGCTCGATGCACTCAAGCCACTCGGTAAAAAAGCGACACGCCTTGAGCAAATCGCACGGTATTTGTTAGATCGTGAGTATTAGTGCAAGTGGATACGCTGCTCATGTCTGGTAACTGATGACTAATACATGGTAACTCCTACCTGCACATCTTTTTGCAAAGTTCAATCAATGTAGGATCTACGCTGTGTGGTGCATCAGCTACTTTTTCAATGGGTAGGGTGCCAAACGATCCGGAGCGATAGACCATGATGTTGTTAGTCTCTCCGCGGTGAAGTGACTCCACCGCATTGACTCCAAATTTAAAAGCCATCAGTCGATCACGCACCGTTGGTGAGCCGCCTCGCTGAATATGACCTAGGATTGTTAGGCGAGCATCCATATTGAGAAAGTCGCCAATCCAGCGGGTGATATAGTCACTCATACCAGTTCCTTCAGCCACGATCGCGATCAGGAAATTACGGCCGTCCTCCAGCTGGTTTTTGAGCCGCTCACCGATGGAATCGAGATTATATTCTAGCTCAGGAACTACGCATATTTCAGCTCCGCAGGTCACAGCTGCAGCCATGGCGAGATAACCACAGTCTCGACCCATAGTTTCGACAACAAATGCTCGGCTGAACGAGTTTGCAGTGTCGCGAATGCTGTCTACAGAGCTGCGGATCATGTTTAATGCCGTATCGACACCGAGGCAGTAATCAGTCCCTGGTATGTCGTTGTCGATGGTTGCAGGGATGCCAGCGAAAGGCACCTTGAAGTCGGAGTAGAACTGATTCAGCGCACGGAATGATCCGTCACCTCCAATCACCACCAGTTTATTGATACCGAGTTTCTGCAAGTTTTCATAAGCCTGCTTACGAGATTCATATTCAAAAAATCGTTTTGATCGCGTTGACCGTAGAACTGTGCCTCCACGATTGATGATACCGGAAACGGAGCCCTGCTCTGCTTTTTTGATATTGTTGTCAATCAGGCCACGTAGCCCGTTGTAGATAAGATATGGCTGATATCCTAATGTGCGTGCGTGCTCCACCGTACATTTAACGGCAGGGTTCATTCCTGCAGCGTCGCCGCCCGATGTCATGATTGCTATACCTTCCATAGAAATACTTAATTTTTGAAAAATGAAAAAGTCTCCGTAGGGGATGGGGGCAGCGGAGAGCGTAAGCATTTAGGGCGATTTATGAAGGAATGCAAGCCACAGTCATGGCATCATTGAATGAAAAGAGCGATTGACATCAATGCGTTCGCGCACTAAATCCAAGCCGTCTCGGGACTACTAACTGTCTCGACTCCAGATTTTCTAAGGCGGGGTAGCCAAGTGGTAAGGCATCGGTTTGCAAAACCGACATTCGCGGGTTCGATTCCCGCCTCCGCCTCCATTTTTATTGATGTTTGACAGAAGTCATTGGTGTTCGGAGTATGAGTTTCATGGCTGTTGCAAAGAAAACCCTGATCATTTCGTTATTAGGCATTTGCCTGACAGAGGTCGCGTTCTCTGATGATTTGTTCACTCAGCGAGGCAGCGATAAGACCTTCGAGGAAGTGATGAAAAGTAGAAAGCTGCCTAAAGGCAGTAATTCCAGAAAAGGTGTGACTGGATCTAAAATCAACGTCGATAATAAGCTCGTAGAAATCACACCGGAGGCTAAGCAGTCGATTGAGCGTAGTATTAAAATCCACACCCTAGGTAATAGCTCGATTCCACGGTCTGATTTTAAGAAGTGGTCAAGATGGTATCAGGAAGATGGCAGCACCCAGGTCTTCAGGCTGTTTAAGGGCGAAACGAATGTACGTAATGCACGAGAAAATGCAGCGCGTATCGAGGCTTTTAGTAACCTAAGCTGGAAACGCGGATCGTGGCACGAGTGGAGTGGCACATACACGATTATTAAGCCACACCGAGCAGCGATATTACAGGTGAAGAACAATATCAACGATTGGGGGGTCATGCTTAACATGAATGAAGATGGGGATATCAAAATGAACCATCGCCAGGGAAAAGATAAAGAAATTGCCAGGCGCATGGTCGGGAAACCTTTTCATATTCGAGTTAGGGATAACGGACACGACTACGAGGTCTATCTAGATGGTAAAAAAGTTGGTGAGGGATCCTATGCGCGCCCGAAAGGGACGACTAGTTTTCGTTGGGGTATGTACCTCGGCAATAAACCTGTCACCAGTGATGCTATGATTTTTGTCTCTGGAGCCACAGTAGACGGCAAGGGCAGCAGATGATTTCTTATTTTCAGCTTAATCTGATATTGATCGGACGAATTCCAGCTATTTTCAATAGCTCTAGAATGTAACAGAATTGTAAAAATATAACCATATTTCAGGAAGTGATTGACCTGCTCATCGGTTTAATGGTTATCTGTTAGTAAGTTCCTGACGGGACAGTATCTCTGTTAATCCCCCCCACATCTGGAAATTGAAATTTCTGGTGAATTAAGCCATGAATGAACCTGAAAATGGATTTAGAGCTCCTCTGGTCGAAGAGCTAGCACCACTGTTTCCAAACTATCGGATCAAATCGTTGATTGCGAAGGGTGGTATGGGTGCGGTGTACCACGCAATCCAAATATCGCTGGATCGAGAAGTCGCTATTAAAATCCTTCCTGCTGAACTCAGTAACGACAAGGCGTTTTGTGAAAGTTTTGAAGCTGAGGCAAAAGCGATGGCAAAACTCAACCATCCTAATCTCATTGGTGTCTATGACTTTGGTGAAGTGGAAAAAATGCTCTTTATCGTGATGGAATATGTGCCGGGAGATTCCTTGCACGACGCTTGCCACGGATCCGCGCTCGAACCATCGGAGGTTATTCGCCTGATGAGCGGGATTTCTCGAGGTCTAAACCACGCTCACAAGCATGGTATTCTTCACCGAGATATCAAACCTGCAAATATTTTACTCGATGCTGAACTTCAGCCAAAGATTGGGGATTTTGGTTTGGCTCGCTCAGTGGATGCGCATTTTCAGGAGGGTGAAACGATTTTTGGTACGCCTGGATACACGGCACCGGAAGTAGTGGAGTGCCCTCACTCAGTTGATCAAAAAGCTGATATTTTTTCGCTCGGGATCTTACTGCATGAGTTGCTTACCGGTCAACTGCCGCAGACTGATCCGCGTCCTCCCTCAGCAATATTACCATGTGACCCACGTTTTGATGCTGTGGTTCGCAAGGCGACGAATCTAAACCCTAACGAAAGATACCAACATGCAGAGGAAATCGCTGAGGAGTTAGAAAAAATTGGAAATACTGCAGGGCCAAGAATTTTACAAACAGCTGGGGCCGGGGGGCATAGCCCCACGATCCCACAAAGCTTCTCCACCACCACCCCGAGTAGATCGGGCAGTGGCTTGGTCATTACTATTTTAGTAGTAGCCGTCGTGGCAGGCGTATTCTTTATCTTCAGAGATAATGATTCTTCATCTAAGCCTGATCCCAAACCGGATGCCGATCCGGTCGCTAACATTCAACCTTCCCCAGTCATACCTGATCCAGAGCCGAAACCACTAATTCGCGAGCCTGACCCTGTGGTTGCTGATCCAGTGCCGACTGACCCCGATCCTGTCGCCTCTGCCCCTGACCCTATGGTATCGGAGCCTGAGGTTGAGCCAGAGGATCCGGAGCCCGTGCTTGTCGAAAAACCCAAATTTGATGTGGAAGGTTTCTTCACTCATGCGAGGTCAGTGATGGTTAAGCGCTGTGAACCGTTTGTTACTAGGCATGAGAAGGCTCTGGAAAATAACATTGGCCGAGTAAAGATCGAGGGTTTGAGGTTAATGAAGGAAAACCTTCAATTCAAATGGCATGATGCGTCGACTAGGGAGATTGAAAGGTTTGTTGATGAGTGTAAGGATAATGGAAATCGGCTGGAGCAGAAAATTCTAGGACCCCTTAAGGTAAAAAAATGGTTCATAGCTTTAAACGAAGAACGTTTTGAGAAACAATCCCAAATTGATCGTGAGCTGGAGCGTGCCTTAATCAAGCAGCAGAAAACCTATCTCTACGGACTAGGGCTAAAGGTGAAAGAACTCCTGAAAACCGATGATCCTATAGCAGTGGATATGATCAAGGCAGAGATCGAGAAAGTGAATGCTAGCGCTGATTATTTTCCCAGTTTGGTCCACGGGGAAAAGGCTAATCCCGAATAGGTCAAATAGCTGAGGCGAGCTTAAGGACTCAGCAATCGATGTGAATATTCGATCGCTCTCAAGAGCTATTTATTCATAGCAAATCCTGTCGAATACCGCGCGTTATCTGACTCTGGCTTGATTATGATATTGGTTTCAGAATAGTCTCCTTCTTATGGATTCTGAAATTAAACCCCCAACAGCTACTGAAAACGAAAATCAAGAAAAGCCCGTTCAAGAAAAGCCCGTCAAGCTTGAACCTGCCTTTGCCAATCTCGGCGAGCTACTTGACGCCCGCCAAGGAAGCAAAAAAGGTCTGAGTAACAAAGTCTCTCTCGAGGTTGCTTACGACAAGGGAATCTATCCTTACCGGGAAAAAATGGCGACGGAAGAGTATGAGCAGGAGAAGCTCAAGCTTCAGGCCGAATTACTTAAGGTTCAAAAGTGGGTAAAAACCACAGGTCAGCAAATACTGGTGCTTTTTGAAGGTCGGGATGCCGCAGGAAAAGGAGGCACCATCAAGCGCTTTATGGAGCACCTAAACCCTCGAGCAGCTCACGTGGTAGCATTGGAGAAGCCGACCGATCGCGAGCGTGGACAGTGGTATTTCCAGCGCTACATCAAGCACCTACCAACACAGGGCGAGATGGTCTTTTTTGACCGATCCTGGTATAATAGACCTGGTGTTGAACGCGTGATGGGCTTCTGTAACCCCACGGAGTATCTTGAGTTCCTGAGGCAGTGTCCGTTGTTAGAGCGGATGATAGCCAATAGCGGCATTCATCTTAATAAATACTGGTTCTCTGTTAGTAGGCTTGAACAATTACGCCGATTCCATGGCAGGAAGACAGATCCACTCAAGCAATGGAAACTCAGCCCGATCGATATTCAGTCGCTTGATAAATGGGATGACTACACCAAGGCGAAGGAGGCGATGTTTTTCCACACCGACACAGCGGATGCGCCTTGGACGGTGATTAAGTCAGACGATAAAAAACGCGCCCGCATTAATTGTCTGCGGCACTTCCTTCACACACTAGACTATCCCGACAAGGATCCAGAGATGGCACCGCCGCCGGATCCCAAAATTGTGATCAGTGCTTCAGATGTGTATGACAAGGAAGAGCAATTTACAGACGAGGCTGTGTAAGGATTTTTCCAGCTTGTTAGCACTGTCACTATCACTATGATGCCTGCCTGTGAAAGTGTTTCTCCTCTATTTGGTGCTGCTCATCGGTGTTTTGGTTGTTTGCTACTTGGCGAGCGATAAGACTGATCATGCGAAGGAGGTTACAGCCCCTGAAAAGACAGAGGGGCTCAAGCAGGAACCTCAGATTATAGCACAAGGAACTATCGTTTCAGAAACGAAAACAGTTAAAAAGCCAGCGGCAAATAAGGTGGCTGAGGTTAAAAAGGTAGTGATACCTGAGCCGCAAACACCTCCAGCTCCTCGGTTAGAGGACAAGCCCCCGGCTGAAAACAAGGGTTATTATAGCACTGCTCTTAGCCTCAAAGGTGAGGAGCTTAAAGTAGCGCTGCACCAGCTAATCCGTAGGCATCGCGTGCTAACCTATGGTGAATTATGGGATGCCTTATCGGAATTGGATTCTGCAGGACAAGGTAAGGTAATGCTGATTTACCGAAGAATTCCACGCGCTGCCGACCTAAATGGCGGTGATCAAGACGACTGGAACAGAGAGCACTTGTGGCCTCGCGCTTACGGTATCTCACGCTCAAGCCCTGCAAATACCGACCTTCACCATATCCGAGCGTCAGACGTAAAAACCAATGCTGACAGGGGACACCTTTATTTCGACGAGACAGAAGGAGATACATCACCCGGGATAAATTTTTCCTCGGATCAAGACTCCTGGGAGCCACCCCGCGAGGTGAAAGGGGACATAGCACGCGCTATGTTCTACATGGCAGTTAGATACGAGGGCATCGAACCAAATGAGCGTGATTTTGAGTTGTCTGATACACCGGATATCTCCACGCAAACCCTCGGCAAGTTGTCGGTTTTGTTAGAATGGCATATGGCCGACCCCGTTAGTGATGAGGAAAAAGTCCGCAACGAGAAAATCTTCCGTAGCTATCAGGGCAACAGAAACCCCTTCATTGATCATCCCGAGTTCGCGCAACGAGTTTTTACCCAGTAATTTACACTGACCTTGCGAACTACGTCTTGACCGCGCGGCATCCATCAGCCATTCATTTCGACGCGCCCCCGTAGTTCAATGGATAGAACAAGGGTTTCCTAAACCTTAGATGTGAGTTCGATTCTCGCCGGGGGTATTTCTCTGAAAAGGCTGTAAGCAGAATATCCATAGTGGTTAGGCTCTGACTACAGATCCCAGAGAAAAGCGTCCAGTGCGTCTCTGTCTTGCTTAGACAGTTTTTTATAAGCTTTCACTGATGTTTCGGCATCTCCGCCGTGCCAGAGTATGGCTTCGGTGAGGCTGCGGGCGCGACCGTCGTGAAGTAGCTGGACAGGGTTTTGGTCGGCTTGGGCATGGGTATCGCGGTAGGTCACTTTGGTATCACCGGAGCGAAATTTTTCTACATGGTCATCGGCCGCGTGGCGTTTGTTTTTCAGTGCCCAGAGCGGAGCTGTCCGCCACTTGCTAGCGAGTGGTGATGTGCTGTTATCGCTTAACCCTTTTCCCATGTCATGCAGCAGTAGGTCTGTAAATGGATGGATAGTCTGGCTAGTTAATTCAGGGAATTTTGATTTTCCGGTTCTTAGCGTCGGTGTGTGGCATTGCTGGCAGTTAAGAGTAAGAAAAACTTTCTCACCACGGACTACATCGGGGTGTTCGGGGTGCGTGCGAGGAGGAACGCCTAGCAGAGAAACATAGGCATCGAGTTCAGCTAGTGCTTTTGGTTCAATTTTTTTAACGCCCAGATCCTCGTGCAAAGCACTCTGATTTTGCTCGTTAACAGTAGGTTGACCTGCTTTCCAGCCGAAGCGGCCGACTCTCCCTCCGATGCGTCTGGGCGTGCCTGTTGATTTTTTTGCCCGCTGAATAATGACTTCGTCGGGTACTGCTTCTAACAATCCAGCTCCGATGATGGCGGGAGGAGTGCGGGGCGAAATCTCGGCTCCAGGTTTACCGTCGATGTGGAAAATAGGCTTCGAGAGTTCTACCACCGTACCGTCGGCGAGTTTCACCTTGTGTGTTTCATATCGGGCGATGGTGACCGTCCCTTCGCTGTCATCACCATCGGTCTGCAGCTGTGTGCCGTGTGGTGATTTTGGGTCGGTGAGCCGGAGCAAGGTGGTGTGGATGGGTTCTCCTAGAGGAGGTAGGGCAGCGCTCGCATTATGGACGTGGCAGCTATTACATGAGCGCGTGTTGTAGGCGCTGCCGGCGAGGCCTCTGCGTGCGGCACGCATCTCATCGAAAAAAATCGAGGGTTTGTCATCGGAAGGGTCACTTAGGTGTTTTCCGCTAACCATATCCGTGTGGAACCAGGTGCGCCCGCTGAGAAAAGCTTGTGAGTTTTCTGGTTGTAAATTGAGTGCGTGCTGTTGGAGCGCATTCCATGGTTCAACACGGACAGTAGGGATTGTAGTCCTGCCCCCAGAGTATCGTTTGGGAGATGCAAATTCGGTCGGGGATTGGAAGTTGTCGATGAGTAAGCCTGGTTCACCGATTTTGATTCGGAAAAATTCCGAGTAGTAAGCAAAAAGATTGTGTGCGTTGTGTTTCTTTTGTTTCGCCCAACCTGGATGGGATTCGCTGTTAAAGAATCGGAATTCAAAGGTGAGCAGTTTGCCCGGTTTGAGATTCTCTGGGTGTTGGTGAAAAGAGAGTTCATTCAGTTCTTGTTCGAAGTGGGTGAAGCCACTGACATGTTTCATGCGGGTGTTGATCGCAAATTTGCTGCGCCCCGTTTCATCACCTAGCGGATGGCCTGTGTAGATTGCAGAAAAATCAGATCCTCTGTCAGGGGTGTAGTCCTGTGGCCACTCGGTGCGCAGCGTGAAGACCATACGCTTTTCGCCCCGCGGGGTGTAATCCTCCACCTTGAACCATGCGCGTCGCCCTTCCCAGTAAAAAGGGTTATACTTTGAGAAATCCATGTCATTCTCATGCCTCCGTCGCACACGAATGACGCCCTCGGTGATGGCAACCCCATTCACCATACGAGCATTCACGCGCTTGCCGATTTCATCACTCAGGACATCAACGGTTAGTAAGGCAGAGCACAGGCTTGCCAGAAGAACTGTGAGAATGGGGGATGCAAAATTCATGTTTGTTTTTTGAAGCACTAGATTGAACACAATACTTGGGTAATTTGCATTTAGGATAATCAGAACTAACAAAATTAGCTTTTGTGTTTTTCAAAAAGCTCAGTGAACTCACGGTGGATCTTTGGTTGCCTGGCAGAAAGTTCCTTTGTTTCTCCGGGATCTGATTCGATATTGTAAAGTTCCACCGGGGCTTCCATTCCATAACGCACGGCCTTCCATGGCCCGCGACGAGCAGCTTGGAATACCTCACCGATAATGCCTGAGTTTGGATCACCTGCTTGTTTACCAAACTCCCAGTAGAGCGTGCGCTCGGGCATGGCTTTTGGTTTGTCACTGAGCAGGGTTTTGATCGAGACACCGTTGGTCTTAACACGCGGCACTGAGTTGAGAGATACGCCAGCAATATCTGCAAAAGTTGGTAGGATATCAGCGAATGCCCAAGGGGTCGCATCGGTACGCCCTTTGCTGATAGATTTTGGCCAGTAGGCTATCATTGGCACATGGATGCCGCCATCGTAGAGATCACGTTTCATCCCTTTGTAGGGAGCGGAGGCTTTGAAAAATTCTGGGTCAGCGCCACCTTCATCGTGAGGTCCATTGTCAGAAGTGAAAAATATGAGTGTGTTGTCGGCTATGCCTTGTTTCTCAAGTGTGGTAACGATTTTTCCGACGTAGGCGTCAAGGGCAGTCACCATACCTGCTAGAGTGGCACGCGGGCGAGCGACTGGTTCTGGATAATACCACGCATATTTGTCACAAGCTGTGCCGGTTGACATGCCGGTGTAAGGAGTTTCGGAAAACATTTTTTCGTAGGGTTTGACGAATTCCTCCGGCGCTCCAAGTTCGGCATGGGGTGATGAAAAGGCGAGTATGACAAAAAACGGATTGTCGCGTTTTTGTCCGATATAGCCTAGAGCCTCATTGGTGAAGAGTTCTTGGGCATAAGCACCTTTCTTGCCGCCTTCGTTCGCTTCAATTCGGATTTTTTTCCCATCACGCCATAGGATTTGCGGATACTGGCGGTGGCCTTCGAGGATAGAATACATGCCGTACCATGTATCAAATCCCATTGCATGAGGATCTGTAACTCCCATCTGTGAGCCGATGGAATACTTGCCAAATAATGCGGTGTCGTATCCGGCGTGTTTTAGAACGTGGGCAATAGTGACATCGATATCGCGTAATTGAACTGTGTTGGAGTTGTTTTCCATCAGTCTACCATCGCGACCGGTGAAGAGAGAAACACGTGAAGGGGAACAAACTGTGTTGCCGGCATAGGCTTGAGTGAAACGCACGCCATTTGCGGCGAGTTTGTCGATGTTTGGTGTCTTAATGGGTGTGTTGCCATAAGCGCCAATCTGATTGAAGCCAAGGTCATCTGTTAGGATGAAAATTATATTAGGCTTGCTCTGCTTATTTTGGGCCCATGTGGACGCTGCCATCAGTAAGCTGAGAGCAAGTAAGAATAGGTGTGGTGTTTTCATGAAATGATAGCAGCTATTTCTATTACTCTGATTTCATCCAGAGAGAGGTAGATGCAAACCAGATGAGTGTACCGGCAAGCATCAACTGGTTCATCAGTGAGGAGCTAATGGATCCTGTGAAGTAGAGGACGGGAGGCACCACGATAAGTAAGAGTGATGTCCAGCTAACTGGTTTTGCGTAGGTGATTAAATTTTTCATCAGAATGAGTTGTCAGTATTACTTTTTGATAGGAAATATGATCTTTCCAAGAATAATGTAGAGGGCGGATGAGGCAATCCACGCAGGAACTACGAGGTAGGCAGCGAAGACTCCCTTAGATAGAACCAGCCAAAGACCGGGAATAGCGGGGATGAACCAAGCGAGTAGAACAGCCATATTAAAAGACGAATTAGTGGCGTCCGCCGCATCCTCATAAAAACCTAACCGTTTTGCTAAGTAGTGGTTCACAAAGATGATTCCACCCATTGGTCCGAGGATCATTCCGTAGGTGCCTACGAAGCCCAGAAGCTGTGCAGAGAGGTTAGGGAAGGCGCCTGCGACGGTGGCGAGAAGACCAGCGAGAAGCACGCCAGTAGTGCGGTGTGACTTAGGAAATAGCGACTGAAATGCTAGGCCAGCTCTGTAGATGGTGGGGTTTGCGGTTGTCCACCCAGCGATCACTACACAGATGATACCTGTCCACCCAAGTGCATTCCAAGCTAGGAATCCAGGGTCAGCTTGCACTTTGCCAGAGCTACTCATGGTCGCCTCCGGATTCGTGGCGATCAATGCAGCTAACATCAGAGCCGCACATATCCACGCCATGTAGTGACCGAGGAACATACCTACCGAGGGTGCCCACCCAGCGGATTTAGATTTGGCGAAACGGAAGATCGAGAGGTCTGCCATTCCTAGGTGCATTGCGGCATTACAAAGCCATGCGAAGATGACTATTTTCCAGAATCCAAAATTCTCAGAACCGTTGGTGATCTGGACAAAGGCGACACCATCGTTCCAGACGGTATTGAGTCGCGCAAAAGAGTGAGCATCCATTTGTGCTAGTGAAACTATGCCGCATGCAAGGAACACAAGGATCATCCATGGCGCCGCAATGTTTGCGAAACGGGAGACGGTGCTATATCCAGCCGCCGCCACTGCTGCAATCACGATGCCAACGAGTGCCACGATGAACGTGAAGCCCGCACTGCTGAAGCCAAAGGTGGCCTCGGGAACTTCGAAACGGATATCAAAAGGAACTCCAACTGCAGATGCTGAGACGGTGATCATTGCCCCCCCAAGAAAACAAAACAGCACGCCGTTAGTGACGTTGTATATCTTGACCATGTTGCGACCTGCTATTTTTTCTAGCTGAAAGTAGAGCGTCAGACGGCGATTCATAGCGATTGGTAAAACGAGGTATCGCCATGTCAGGACAGCGAGGATGTTTCCTAGCAGCAGTCCGAACATTAGGTCTTTGAGCGAGGCTCCCGCAGCGAGGAATAATGGACCGATCATGAACTCAGTGCCCGCTGCGTGCTCGCCAGCATACATTCCCCAGAATGCTTTGGGGCCTTTTTGGGCTTTTTCGGGGATAGGCTCGCGTTCAAATTCGCCGCCTGCGTTTTTATCGATGGCTTCCTCTTCGCTTTGGGTTGTCATATGGTTGTGATATTCTGCAAAGAAAGCTTTCGTATGAATGGGAAGATCATTGCGCGGGTTTAGGATATTTGAGAGATGAACAGAGTTAAGTCACAGTGTGTTTGCAATCGAAACATCAATATGATTCATCACGAAATAGGGTTTTTACAGCACAAGGCAAGCTGTTAATGGGGAGTCTTTTGTTCGTAGGAAGGTCGCAAAAAGGCGACCGACAGCCATGGCAGACTGAAAACTATTTGTTAGGTCGTGGTTGTTCTGCTGAATAACCTGAGGCACTAGCGGCTATTGTCGGCTAGGTGATCTCGAAAGGAACCTGAGGTTATGGTCTCAAGCCCCGTCGTGGGCAAAGCATACATGTAAATAAAGGCTTCCAGGTGGCCTGCTTCACATAACGAGACATTAACGATCTGTCTCTCATACTCGTGTGGCCTTACACTGTTTTCTCCGCAGCCTTCGTATTCGTCGAGAAGTTCGAGAATGTTCAGCGAGGACAGGCTGAAAATTTCACCAGTCACTCTGTCCGATAGATCGTCTGACGCGATAACAGCCGGATAGATCAGAGATCCATCGGGTCGGCTGACACGGAACATTTTCCCTTGGTAAAACCCGTCACCGATCTTAGTGGCGTTATCTGCTAACAGATTTGCCATTTCCCCCTCAGTTTGACTCATGAGGGTGCCATATACAAAGAGTAACGGACTTTCTAAATCATGAACCCCAACCATTCTCATTTTTTAAGAGCTACTGCTTTGCGAGCTTCTCTCTGACTGCTGGCTCCATGGAAGTTAGTCCCCAGCGCTTGCCGGTTTTGATGGCCTGACGAGTTGATTTTCCTTTGATAAGAGATTCCCGCATGGCGGAGAGTGCTCCTACACGATTGCCGCTGGCGCAGTGCATGATCGCAGGATCTTTGCCAATCAGGGTGAGTGCAGCATCGAGCTTGCGAGCGTTTTCTTCGGTGAGGTCGTCAGCACTGCTGATCGGGATGGAGATATACCTCATACCAAGTGACTGGACATGCTCTTGCTCGTTCCAGTCCTGCTCAGACTTTGGGCGCAGATTCACGACGTGTTTGATCCCTTCCTTGGAGAGTGTCTCCAACTGGTCTTTAGTCGGTTGGCCACTTGTTAGGATAAATGGCTGTGGCTGGTGGAGATTTTTTAACCCCATCTTGGCAACCACTGGTGTTGCGTGGTCGTGATGGCTGTCGCCACAGGAGTTTAGGCATAAGCAAATACCAAGAGCGAATAATGCGAGTGTATGTGACAATATCATGCTCAAGTTTAGTTCCGCTTAACGAGCCTGTAAAATAAAAATAGGCGGTCGCAGCAGCATTCATTCTTGGCTCGGGGAAATTTGGCAGACTGCAGAGAGTAGGCTCAGCAAACAGAGTGCGGAAGTGATCGCGCCGATCATTAACCTGTCATCAATGAAGTTGATGTAAGTAACTACCGCAAAGACAACAAAAACGACTCCTGCGAAAACAAAGCCAAACCAAGACGTTTCCTTCTCGTCGCCGTAGTTCTTTTTTAATCGCGCCTCGACTCGTCTGCGTAACTTATCGGCATACACCGATGTCGGTGGTAGGAGGTTGAGTATTTCCAGATCGTGCTTCAATGAGATGCGTGACTTGGAGAAGCGGGCAAGGATTTGCCACACGATGAGGATGGCGCCAGCAGTCAGTGCGACCACGGCGATCATGTCGAAGTTCTTCATGTAAGGTAAGGGAAGATGCTCATGCCGTTTTTTAGCGGAGATCCTGACCCCATTGTCAGAACGTCATAAAATAAGATGTGAGCGGTGCGTTGGATTGACCTTCTACGATGTGTAAAACCCCAGAAGATTAGTAAAGATAATAAGAATATCAGGAAAGCCGTCAAGCATGGAATAGATTAGTCGTCAAATGTTGTTTGAATCGATTCTCTTAACTCTTTGTTGGGAAAACACGTGTGATTGACCAACTTCCGCTTGCGAGTCTGGAAGAACTCTTTATTTTACTCCCATGGCAGAACAGAACTACCTGACCGAGGAGATCATTCGTGATCCAAGTAAACGAGAATATGAAAATTTTGACCTGGGGCGTTTGTTGAGGACGGTATTTGACCCCACACAAGGATGCCGAGTTTGTATCTTGGTGGATTTTGCTGATCCAGCAGCGATGATAAAAGATTTTGCGTATCTGGAAAAGGAGGGGTTTGCAGTGCAGAAAAACGCCCACCAGCATTTCTACAAGGCGCTGCACGCAGGTGTGATGGATCAACTTGGTATGACCGGCGGTGAAGTGTTTGCTTACTACTGCACCAATGGCTCGAATCTGGATATGCAGGATCCATGTTGGGACGTGCAGGGCAACGAGTTATCATTGGATCGCGATATTTACCCGAATTACGACATCATTCTTTGTATCACTGATTGGAGTGCCACAGCGCCTCTCACTGCTAAGTGCAAGGAATTTGGTTTCCGCGGTGCTACCATGCATGGAGTCAACGATGTGATTTTGAGTTCTGGGTTGGCGGTGAATTACGATGAGGTATCAGAAGATGCGGAAAAAGTCCGCCTCGCGATGACAGGTGCGGATTCGATAGAAATCGATTTTGCGCTCGAAGATGGCCGTGTCCTAACAGCGTGGCTAGGTCTGGATGGGCAAGATGCGCAAAAAAGCCATGGTCTCTGCAAAGGAAAATCACCTGACGTGGCGAATCTGCCTGCGGGAGAAGTCTACTTTGTGCCGACTGATGCCCGTGGTCATTTTCCGATGAAATACGAAGACGGTACACTAGGTGTGCTGGAGGTGACGGATCGTAACATCGTGAACTCCACTCTCATTCAGGGCGACCAGGCGACGATTGATGCACATAACCAGCGTCTCGCTGACGATCCGATGACCGGCACACTCGGTGAGCTGGGATTCGGGACCCAAGTGCTCCCTGTTTCGGGTTCTGATATCCAGGACGAGAAAGTGTTAGGCACCTGTCACCTTGCTACCGGCAGGGATGACCATTTGGGAGGGGACATCATTCCTGACATGTTTAAGCAACACGAGAACAGCACGCACGATGACATTCTTTTTGCTCCTCACAAGACGCCGAATTTTAACATCAGCGAGGTTCGCATGAAGCGGGGTGAGCAGGAGGAGGTTATCATCGAGAATTTCCACCCATCGGATTACATCATGCGTGCGCTGACCGCAGGCAGCGTCGAGCCCGTTACGGCTTAATCTTGACATGAATTATCGATTCATTGTTTGTCTGTTAGGAAGCTGGGTGTGCGCATCCGGCTTCCTTTTGGCGGGTGCCGCCCCATCGGTCATAGACGACCAAAAAATCCTACGCCAAATCCCCGCCAAGATTGGCTCGTTGGTTGAGAAGGAGCAAACGCTTGGTTGGAAAGAGCTCCTTGAGCAGATGAAGCGCCCAAAGGTAAGCTTGAAGTTGCCCAAAATTTCAGGTGAGTCTTTGAAAAATCTCTACGCTAAACGAGCCGACGGTGTCGTCGCTATTGCATCTGTTTATAAATGCGGTAAATGCACGAAATGGCACAGCAGTGGGGCTGCCACAGGCTGGGTGCTGACAGAGGATGGCGTAATGGTGACTAACTACCACGTATTTGATGGCAAGGAGAAAGCTGGCTTTGCGGTCATGACCCGGGATGGGCAGTTCGCCCCTGTGGTAGAAATTCTCGCAGCGAGCAAGCGAGATGACGTCGCCATTTTCCGGGTGAAAGGATCTGGGTTCAGTCCGATCCCTATCGGATCTGATGCTGCGGTGGGAAGTGATCTCCATATCATCGCGCATCCGGATTCGCGTTTTTACACGTATACCTCTGGTCGGGTATCGCGATACTACCATAAACGAACTCAAGGTAAACTCGGCCCAGCGCTCATGGCAGTGACAGCTGAGTTTGCACGCGGCTCCAGTGGTGGTCCAGTCATGGATTCGGCAGGCAATGTGGTAGGTATGGTTTCTAGTACAAATAGCATCTACTACCCGCCCAGAAAGAAAACGGACAAGCAGGGACCTTTCCAGATGGTGATACGCAACTGCGTGCCTGTGAAATCTATCCGTAATCTGATTGAGGTTAAAAAATAATTGGGGAATAAACCCCGATACCAAACCTCTAATCATCGTTATGTCCGAATTTGAGGAACTCGTAGATACCCATTATAAGCCATTGTATCGCTTTGCGTACTCCATGGCAAAAAACCCGGATGCGGCTGCTGACCTAGTGCAGCAGACCTTCTGCATATGGGCTGAAAAAGGGCACCAGCTCAAAGACCGTAGCAAGGCAAAGACCTGGCTATTCACCACGCTTTACCGAGAGCACCTTGGCATTGTCAGGAGGGGTTCCCGATTTTCTGACAACGATATTGATGAAATGGAGCACCAACTTCCCGCGCATGAAGAGGACTCCGGTAGACAGCTTGATGGTAAACGTGCAGTGCATTTGCTTGGACAGCTGGACGAAAACTTTCGCGCACCCCTCACGCTTTTTTATATCCAACAGCACAGCTACAAGGAAATCGCTGAGGTGCTCGATGTGCCGATCGGCACGGTGATGTCCCGTATTTCCAGAGGTAAGAAGCAGCTGCGTGAAAAGATGCAGGATGAGCCGGCCAGTGCGCCCAAGAAAGTGATTCAGATGAACCCCAAAACTCTTGAGAACCATGGATAACGAAAAAGCTAAATTTATCCTTCAGAGCTTCCGCCCGGACGGTGCTGATGCCAGCGATGCGGATTTTGCCGAGGCTCTCGAGCATGCTGCCCGTGACCGCGAGCTGGGTGAATGGCTCGCCGCTGAGCGTGCCGCTGATGCTCAGTTTGCATCGGCACTTGGGCTTGTGGAAATTCCTGAGGAACTCCGCCAGCACATTCTTTCGGTGATGCGCGGTGAGAAGCCAGGCGATCCAGAACTCGACCGAGAAATGGACGCGTTGCTTCAGAGCGGTCTTGCCGATGTACAGCCACCTGAAGGACTGCGAGACCAGATTCTTGCCGCGATGACCATTCAAAGCGAAGATAAGAAGGTCACACCGATGCCAACCAAAAAAACTATCAGTATTCGGCGTTTTCTTAGTGTCGCTTCCGTAGCTGCGGCACTCGTGCTTGGAGTCTTTCTCGCTCTCCAATTAACTAGCGATGATGATAAGCTCTTGGCCACTTACGATGTTCAGCAAACTGCAGGACAGCTACTGAATGCTAAATTTCAGTTTGATGAAAAAAGCGAGAATATCGCCAATATCAACACCTGGTTGGTCAGTAATGATCTTCCTTCGTCGACACAACTACCTTCCGGTCTCAAAGAATTGAAGAGCATGGGGTGCAAAAAAATCATCCTGCCCGGTGATAAGTTTGCGTCACTGGTATGTTTCAGTTCAGACTCAGAAGGCAGTGTTCATCTGGTGATCGTTAAGAACGAAGACGTGAAGGATAGTGACCTGCCCGCCATGGATAAGGTGCGTGAAGAAGACTGCTACCATTGCCCCAAGACGGACTGGAACGTCGCACGCTGGAAAGATAGCGAGCACACGTTTATCCTGATGTCGAGAAACGAGAAGGCACGTAAGAATGAGCTGCTTCGCTATTTCTAACCTTCGTAATCTCTGCTTAAATCACCGCCATGAAAACTGAATTTGCGGTCAAGGATCGCTACGCGGCAGCCGCTGAAGCACAAGAGCAGGCACTCTGCTGCCCCGTGGACTACAACCCAGAATTTCTTAAGGTCATTCCCGCCGAGGTGATTGAAAAAGACTATGGCTGTGGTGATCCATCACAGTGGGTGGAGCCAGGAGACACCGTGTTAGACTTGGGTAGCGGCACTGGGAAAATTTGTTTCATCGCCAGCCAAGTCGTTGGGTCAACAGGTAAGGTGATCGGCGTGGATATGACGGATGCCATGCTTGAGGTGGCAGAAAGGAACACGCCCATCGTCGCGGAGAAGATCGGATTTTCCAATGTTGAGTTTTATAAGGCGCGCATCCAAGATCTCGCGTTGGATCTAAATTTGTTAGAAAAAGAGCTGCAGTCATCACCAGTCTCAGACGCGAATGCATGGCTGGAGATGGAATCGGTGGCTGAAAGGCTGCGTAAAGAGCAGACGATGATCCCGAACGACAGCATTGATGTGGTCATTTCTAACTGCGTGCTCAATCTGGTGGAGCCTCAACTCAAGCCCCAGCTATTTGATGAGATTTTCCGTGTGCTCAAAAAAGGTGGCCGTGCCGTGATTTCTGACATCGTGGCGGACGAGCCGGTGCCTGAGCACCTCCAGCAAGACGACCACCTCTGGAGTGGATGCATTTCCGGCGCACTTACCGAGGATGAATTTATCCGTGCGTTTGAAGACGCTGGTTTTTATGGAATTGAGTTTGTGAAATTCGAGTCTGAGCCGTGGCAGACGGTGGAGGGGATCGAATTTCGCTCAGTGACTGTGCGCGCGTGGAAAGGCAAGCAAGGGGCGTGCCTCGAGCGTAATCAGGCGGTGATTTACCAAGGGCCATTCAAAAAAGTCCTCGACGATGACGGCCATGCCATGGAGCGAGGCAAGCGTTATGCCGTTTGTGACAAAACCTACCAGATCTATCAGAATGAACCTTACCGCAGCGCATTTCAGTTCATCGATCCGCTGGAGAATGTCCCACTGGATAAGGCCGATGTTTTTCCCGATTGTGATGGAATCCGCGAACGCCACCCCAAGGAAACCAAAGGTGCACAGTATGATGCCACTACTCAGGCATCGGATTGCTGTGATGGTGACAGCTGCTGCTAGTGGAATTTTTTCCAAGCATGCGTGGTAACGACTTGACACATCCTTGAAATACTGCAATTTCCCCGTCCCACCGCGCCGGAAACGTGGTGGCTAACCTAATCCAACTATGAAAGCAGACATTCATCCCGAGTATCACCCAGTCGCGTTCCAGGACATGACCACGGGCACACGATTCATCACCCGCTCAACAGCGAAGTCCGACAAGGTCGAGCAAATCGACGGAGTTGATCACTACATCATCTCTTCAGGTGTAACTTCCGATTCCCACCCCTTCTTCACCGGACAAAAGCAGTTCGTTGACACCGCGGGTCGTATCGACAAGTTCCAGAAGCGTTTCGGCTCAGTCCGCCGCGCAGGCAAGCCAAAGCTCAAGTAGCCTAGAAAAAAATTCCCAACTTTTTCAAAAACCTCTCCACATGCCGTGGGGAGGTTTTTTTATCGGCGGCGTCTCAGGAGCATGCCTCCAAGCGAGACGAAAATTAGTAATGTAGAGGAAGGCTCGGGCACGACGTTGGCGTAGCCAATGTCCCGAAGCATCCCCAGCTCAATGCCACTAAGGCTTCGTATGCCTGGCCCAGGAGCCGACGCAGAATTCATCAACAGCTGGTTGCCACCTGAGAAAAAATTATCATCCAGATGGGAGCCCGAGCTGCCGTCTTCCCATGGGTTTGGAGAATAGAGGGGCACCGGGTTTCCGCCGTTAGCGGCTGTTGCGTTCGGTCCGTTGAAGTAGAGGCCGTTGGTTGCGGGTGTGGTTCCAGTTCCACCGATGGAGGCTGCGTTCCAGCGCGCGCCATCAAGGATGAAATTTGTCCCATTGATCAGAGAACCGGTGGAATCTGCCACGTAGCGATCAAATGGAGCCCAGTTTCCTGGGTTGCCTGGAGTGTTGCCGCCCGGGTCGTTTCCGTTCTGGGCAATGTCTGAAGAAAAGCCGACAGCGTGAAGTAGCTCATGAGCTGCTGTGGAGATGAAATCAAACTCGCCGCCGGGCACTGTGTTCGTCGTGTTCCACGTGTGATCCTCAAAGTTCCAGTTGACCGTTCCATCTGCGCCACCACTTGGATCGGCTCCCCCGAGAATCTTAATCTGCACGTCTCCTTGATTACCAAAGCCCGTTCCAAAGGGGCCGTTGAAGTTTGATCCGGCCGATGCGAGTGTACTGTCATCGGTTTCACCGCCGTTCACGTCCATCTGAATGCTTGCGGTGTAGTTAGAAAACAAATTTTCCACAATGTCCGCCGCAGATTCGAGAGCTGCTCTTCTATCCACGCCAGCAGATCCAGCGGCGTTGAATCCGATACCGGATGGGTCAGTGTAGTTAAATACAAAGTTAATCGCTGCATTGGATTGCACTGTAGCCAAGGCTAGCGAGAGTAGGAATAGAGTAGGTAATTTCATCTGTGGAAATACCAACATTTCCTATCTGGAAAATCAAGGGTGTTCTTGCTGATTTGGTATATTGAATTTAAACATCTGCTAGTCTAAAACGCCTTACCAATTATTTCTAACTGCCGAAAATCTTTATAACTGGCTGCGGCGACTGAAGGGGGTTATAGAAGCTATCACACGACCGCAGTCAACACTATCTGGAACACTGGCAAATCGAGTATTCATCATAGAACCACTTAAATACAAATAAAGTATGCCCCGATTGATTTTATTTACCACAAAAAAACAAGTGGAGTTTGAAGTTGAAGACTCAAACACGATAGGTCGTCATCCAGCGAACACGATCCAAATACGG
>JBGCEU010000080.1:0-5878 GCA_045106535.1 Akkermansiaceae bacterium
TTTTTTTTTTACCGGTACGACGACCCCCGAGCTCTACACCCTTCACCCCCGCGACGCTAGTCAGAGCAGGACGCTCTGTCAGCAGCGACAACCGACGCAGCAACAGCTCAGGACAACCTGGACCAGATGACAGCAGCGCAGGATCGTATTCTAAAGAAAATACTGTCCCACGTCAGGGCATCGGAACTAATAACTCAGGAAGCCCTCCAACCAGAGTAAATATTGAAAAGTTTATCTCATCCGAAGAAATTCGAGAAGTTGTCCACAATACTGTGCTGAAGACTTATATTTCTATTCTCGTGCACAATCCAGGAAGCTCCCTCCCCAAAGACATGCAACTCGAGGACATACAAATTGCAGTAGAACATGAACTTGCAATCAAGCCTGGAGAATTACACAGAGAGGACGTCGTCCGAAATCGCAGTAAAATGAAATCTGTCTATCTAATAAAAAAATCTATGGGACTGCAGTAAGCGATATTGCTGCCACAGGGAGGTTAATTTAATGAAAGTTGCCATTACACCCGCGGGCTTTGACAACATCAAAAGCGTTCTCGAAAACTCTCAAGTTGACGTAGAAATCTGCGATATATCCCTGGATGAGCTTTCAAACACAAAAACTCTCAAAGAGTACTCGGTAGTATTTATTAATTGTAATAGCGATATACCAAGTAAAGCAAAGAAGATATCTACAGGTGTCGCTGAATACGTCAAAAATGGGGGCGTAGTATACGCTTCTGATTACGCTGCTCCGATTATTCAAAACATAATCCCTACCTCGCTTAAGTTTTCAAATAGCACATCTAAGACTTCAGTTAATTGTGATGTCTTAGATCAAGGACTGCAAAGCTATTTAAAAGCAAGCACTGTGAAAATTGATTTCAATATGGGAGGCTGGTACAGAGTAGATAGTTTATCCAAAGACACCAAAGTTTTCCTAAAAAGCAAAAAATTTGGGCCAGTTCTATGCCAAATTCCCTTAGGTTCTGGTTATATATTTTACACAGCGTTTCATAATGACGCTCAAACTGACTTGTCAAAGAATAGGATGGTCGAGTTTCTTGCAATCCGCCCACTACTTGAGCAAGCCGTCACAGCTCTCGCCGAGAGCATAGCAGAACAAAATGCAGAAATTCGGGCACAACAGATAGCTAATCTCCGTGATGATGAAACACAGAAATTCTCTTTCGAGTTGGATCGTGCGGGCCGGTTTAGGCTAATCTTTCAGCCTACATATCAAGCTCAGTTGAAGGTTGCGATCGAAGCTCCCGGTCATACGGCGACGAACGAACTAAATGTACCGGGTCACCTTGAATTTGATTCCTCCTCTCCTGGGAAGGTCACAGTGACCATCACCAACCTTACATGGTCTAGAAAGGGGGTTCCTCTAGTCTTCGCGCTTACAGACAACTGGGGAGGGCCACCGTCAGACGTGACTCCGTCTGTACCAAAAGAAGTGGCCACGCCCGTTAGCACTATTAGCAAAGCCATTGGCGGTATTGTCTCGGTTCTACGAGGAGAAAAGGACGAAAGTGCTCAACCAGAGCAGCTAGTGCCTGAAGCTCCTGATCACGAACCTAGAGGGCAAACGGCACAGCCATCCAAGGAAACGGAAAAACCACGCATTCGACAAACTGTCAAAGCTCCCAGACAAAAAGGAAGCATCAAAACGACACTTAAGAAATGATATGAAATGAGCGTTCACACAGATATTGTTTTTTGCATCAACTGCACAAACGATATGCACAATGTCGTTAGAGAATTTTGCAAATTTTCCGGCACTTTGTATGGCGAACTCACAGAACAATTAAACATACAAAACAAAAAAATAGGTCATCTACGTGTCAAGATACTTGGATTTCGAGATTTCTACCAGAGCTTCGAGAAGCCAAACACGATTTCAGAATCTGAGTTCTTCCAACTACCACAAGACAGCAAAAAATACTCATCTTTCGTCGCCGATCTACGTGTCCTTAAGGCAGGCGACGAACCAAGCAATGCGCTTGAAGCCATCGGAATTGCTATGAATAGCGATTGGAACTACCTTGCTCCCAGGAGGCGACACATCATTTGCGTTATCACAGACGCTAGCGCCCATCCGTTAGAAAAATCTAGAAAAGGCGCACCACACTACCCGAGTGATTTGCCCAAGACCTTCGGCGCTTTTGCCGAAAAGTGGGAGAGTGAGATGGATGAGAAGGCGCGCCGACTGGTGATCTTTGCACCTGAAGCCTATCCTTGGAGTGAAATCTGCCCCGATCAAGGTGGGTTCAGTGACACTATTCACTACCCGTTAGGAAGTAATTCTGATGCCGAATTAATAAGCTTAATCAAAAATCACTTGGTCAGTTTAGTAGTGAACTCAATCTGATGGATAATTTCCCTTAGAATTGGACTTTGATGAATCATAGCTTTTAATTTTGCCGCTAAGCAGGTCATTTGTGCCACATGCTGGCACACAATAATGACGTATGCTGTCCTGAGATTCTTTTTCTAGCGATCCAGAACAGGTCAGACGTTTACACTTACCACACCGAACAATCCGAGTGCCGAAGCTGTCCTGAGCACTACACCATGGGCAGGAAAAGGCTCCCCATGTTACGCTCTTTCCTACTAAAATACGATCTTCATCTGATGTCTCCAGCTTAGAGCTTTCGCGTGACTTGTACACATAGCTGAATGAATATCCAGATGAAGATGGTACAAAAACTGCCGTACTGGCCTCTCCAGTAACGGCACAATGGACCATCATTTTTCTCTCGTCTGTCAAACTAGATTTAACCCCACATTCTCGCTGCGATGTCCTGCTCTTCCTTGCCAACTGCATCGGCATAAATTGCTGTGGTGCTAAGTTGTGCATGGCCCATCCACTTCTGCAACATGTGCAGTGGGATGCCATTGACGGTCGCGTTGATGCCAAACCCATGACGTAAGCCCTTTGGGCTGCGGTGTGGGCCGTCGGGAATACCCGCCTCGATCATCACATTTTTAACAATCTGCCAAACCCGTAACCGACCAAGCGACCAAATCGGAGCCTGGGCTTGCTTGCGTGACTTTTGCGTCTCGCGGATACCGTGCGCTGTGTTCAGCGTGTCCAGGTAGTCTGGCGGCACTGGCACGGTACGAAAGATCACCTTCTGCTTACCTGAAGCATCCTTGCGCTTCTTCAAGCTACGGATAGCCACCGTACGGCCCGCTAGGTCGACGCGCGCGGGCGTCAGCTCAATTAGCTCAGAGGGCCGACAGCCGGTGTAGTGTAGCGTCTCACAGATCGTGCGATCACGTGCAGGCCGACGCTGTGCAACAGACAAGAAAGCGGTCC
Organism: Akkermansiaceae bacterium; assembly: GCA_045106535.1. Classification (GTDB taxonomy): domain Bacteria; phylum Verrucomicrobiota; class Verrucomicrobiia; order Verrucomicrobiales; family Akkermansiaceae; genus Oceaniferula. Next base: position 3,322 of record JBGCEU010000080.1, read on the forward strand.
TCTCCTCAACATTGAGATAGAGGCGGTTGCCGTAGCGATCATAGAGGGTCATTTCGCTCATGTGACACTATACCCGAATAGTGTTTACCCTGTGAAGGGAAAACCACCCCTCATCCACAGGATCGCGTATGCAAAAGGTGGCTATAGCAAACAGAATTACCAATAGTGTTTATGTCAGCAGTGATTTCAGCTTCAGTTTCCAAAAAGTTGGACCCACCAATGCTCATGTTTCGCGCACTGAAAGTATCCAATTCCGACGTCGGTTACGTCAGAAATCAAAATATTTTTTCTGTGACCTGGACTTGTCATCCATCCAGTTACCACTGTCTCAAGATTTGCGTAGTTCCAAGCAATATTCTCAGCTCTTGGAAAGCCTTTGTATTCCCCACGAAGGGCTCTCGTACTGAAATCGCTCCCATCTGGTCCAACATGTGATAAATTTCCAGCCTTTGCCATCTCAGTTGCATATAAGTATGAGATTTCGCTCAGTTTTTTGGAGTTTATTATCGGCTTCAAACCATGAGATGATCTGATTGAGTTCAGCAGGTTTTCGTGTTGCTTCTGCAAAATACCGCATGGCGACTGCTGTCTTACTTCACCATTTTTTTTGTCTTTAACTGCTTTGCGCCATTCTGGTTTGGAAGTACGAATTACCATTGATCTTTTGTCCTTTTCTGCGGGGTTGGTCTGGGTCAATGGTAAAACCGCAAGGCAGCGTCACGCTTCAAAATCTTCGTAGCAGCCGTAAGAACAAGAAAACAAACCACTTCATTGCTCGGAAAGTCATCATAAGAGCTATCCAAGCGAGGCCTAAGATAAAGTTGACCTCGAATTCCTTGTCGATGCTCGATTTATAAATTCGGCGTGTGAAGACACGAAGATCAATCAAATAAAAAGTACCATGATCGGCCAGCATGGCTTGCGGCGCAAATGTCCACCCGCCGTTCCTAATCTTCATTAAAACTAGCTTCCACAAAGTAATATACCTCAGCCATGAATTTAGGCTCGATGAACTACACCAGCCTCGGTTGCTCGTCCTGCGGTGGCAAGGCATCCTTCGTCGGTAGATGTCGGATCGACGGGCCGGTTTCCTTATCGGCAGCGGCAAGCTCGAACTGCGCTTGAAGATTTAACCAAAACTGCGGGTCTGTCCCAAACCAGTGCCCAAAACGCAACGCGGTATCACCAGTGATCGAACGTTTTCCTGCGATGATCTGTGACACACGGTTTGGCGGCACGTCGATTTGACGCGCAAATTCTGTTGGTGTGATCCCAAGTTCTGTCAGCTCGTCTTTAAGCACGGAACCGGGATGAATAGCTCTCATAAACATGGGTGGCCTCCTTTCATCAGTGGTAGTCCACGATTTCAACATTTGATGGTCCTGGCTGGTCATCCAGCCACTCGAAACATACCCGCCATTGTTGGTTGATACGGATAGAAAACTGCCCTGCCCTATTCCCGCGCAGAGCTTCGAGCCGATTACTGGGCAAAGCCCGTAAGGTGGCCAGGTCTGGGGCTGCGTTTAATATAGCAAGCCGCTTTGCAGCCTGATTTTCGAACCCCTGGAAAGCCTTAACGAACTCTCCACCTGCAAACGCCTCTGTCTTTTTGTCTCGATACGTTAGGATCATACTTGCCTACAGAATAACATGTCCGGACGATGTACGTCAAGTGTACACAATCTTTTATCATGGCAGCATTTCTAAGTAAATTTTTACCCCTGTATTTGCCTTACACCCCAGAGGGGTCGAAGTAAGTCCACCCTGGTTAGCACAAGGCCGGAACCTTCGCATGTATGCGGGTTGGGTTGATTTTGAGTGCCTGTTCTTCGGAGCCGCTATCGCTGATGCCGTCTCGGAGACGTTTAAGGTTCTGCGTCAAGGTGGCGTAGCCCCTGCGAAGCAGGTTGCCTTGATGCATGGTTCTTGAATGGCTCAGGCATCAATTCAGCGATGTGGTTTCCGAGTGTTTGGCACGATCTGCCCTGTTCTTTGGTGAGCTGTAAGCGAACCTTAACGGCGTGACCGCGTAGCGGTCATAATCGCCTGAATAGAATCCGCCTATGGCGGATTCTATTCAGGCTGAGCGTAGCGAAAGCTTTGTTGTGTTTTTATGTGTTTTAATATTGAGTTACCAGATTCTGCAAAACAATTAAATCATTGTAAATGAATAGGAAAAGGGACCTGTCCGTGGTGCGTCTATGTGTGAAATGACGAATCAGCCCTGTGTGAAATGACGAATCCTCATGTGTGAAATGACGAACATGTATCGAGAGTTATCCACAAGTTGGGTCATGTGTGAAATGACGAATCGCTTGACCCCATGTGTGAAATGACGAATGGTAGCATGTGTAAAATGACGAATCCTGCAATATCAGACACGCGCGACCTGTCCCCGCTCCTACCGGATCGGCACCCTGAACCTGACTTTTTCGTCTGCGATATCTTCGACGCAATGCCTAAGGCGGATACTGCGTCGATGGTAAATCCGTTGTTCACGCTTTCCACAAAGCCAGACTACAGGGTTCGCGAGTATAAGCGAAACGGCAACTTTCTT
>JBGCEU010000081.1:0-9028 GCA_045106535.1 Akkermansiaceae bacterium
AGGCGGAAAGCAAACTAGCTGCCGCCCAATACCAATCAACTGTGCTCAAAGTACTGGGTGAAATTGAAAGTTCGCAAATCAATTTCCTGAGCCGGAAAAGACAGCTAGCATCGGCACAGCGTGAGCTATCAGCTCTAAAACTCGCCCACAGCCATGCCCAGTCTCGTTTTACCGCTGGCACAGTTTCTGAAGCCGAGCCGCTTTCAGCGAAACAAAACTGGCTCGCAGGCAACCTCCGCGAGCGCACCATACGCCGTGCCGCACTGCGTGATCATATTACCATGACTAAAGCTCTGGGAGGTGGTATGTGATATACCCATTGACTAATCTTTACCGAGACAATAACCATTCCGCATGGACAACCTCACTGCGCTTTTTATTCTTATCGCTCTTCTGGCGTTATGGAATCTGGATTTCATCGCCTCGATTTTGAACCTAAAGGCGCTTGACCCTAAGCTTCCTGAAGAGTTTCGTGGTATTTATGACGAGGAAAAGTATGCCAAGTCGCAGGAGTATACCCGCGTCTCCGAACGTTATGGAATTATAACAGCCACCTACAGCCTGACGATTTTGCTGGTTTTCTGGTTCGCTGGTGGGTTTGGGTGGCTGGATAGTTTTCTGCGTGGATTTGGCTGGAGTGAGGTCGTTACCGGAATTGCGTTTATTGGAGCTATTTTTGTCGGCAACACGCTGCTCAGTCTACCTTTTCAAATTTATGATACCTTTGTTATTGAGGAGCGATTTGGATTCAACAAAACCACACCGAAAACTTTTGCTGTCGATCAGATTAAGGGGCTTCTTTTGGGTGCGATTCTGGGCATTCCTCTACTTGCGCTGGTGCTGTGGATCTTTGGTGCAGTGGAGAACGCCTGGCTCTGGGCTTGGTTGGCATTCACTGGATTTCAGCTTTTGATGACCTATCTCGCGCCATCTTTCATACTTCCCTTATTTAATAAATTTGAGCCTATGGAGGATGGCGAGTTGAAATCTCGGATTCAAGCCATGGCGAAAGATTGCGATTTTCCACTCACGGAGATTCATGTGATGGACGGCTCAAAGCGATCTACTAAATCGAATGCGTTCTTCACCGGTTTTGGTAAACGTAAAAAAATCGCTCTGTTCGATACTTTAATTAAAAACCACAGCGTGGATGAGCTATTGGGCGTGCTTGCCCATGAGATTGGCCATTTTAAAAAGAAACATATTGTGCAACGGATGGTTTTTTCCTTCGTGCAGACCGCAGTGGTTTTCTTCCTGCTTGGTGTAGTCACTGATAAAAATAGTGATTTTGCGCGTGGACTATTTGATGCTTTTGGCGTCGAACAAATCTCAGTCTATGCTGGACTGGTTTTCTTCATGCTGTTGTTCTCACCGGTTAGTCGCCTGCTTAGCGTGATCGGAAACCTTAATAGCAGGAAGCACGAATTCGAAGCAGATGCTTATGCTTCAGATGCTCAGGGTACTCCTGAGCATCTGATAACGGCGCTCAAAAAATTAGCGGCCGACAATCTGTCAAACCTGACCCCCCACCCCCTTCCCGTTTTTCTAGACTACTCACATCCGCCAATGCTGGTGCGGATCAAGGCACTGAGGAGCCTAGGCAAATAGGTTTAATTCCGAGTTCCATGCCGGGGTCCGTCCGTAGAACTCGTCACCTACCCGTAGTCGCAGGTTAGACCATGCGACCCACACAATAACACGGGAGAACATAACGTCGGACGGCACCCCGCCATGGTATTTCACACGGGTGGCAGTGCCAGCTGAATCAATGCACACACCCAAAGGGCTATGGGGTATGTCATTGGCTGAATGAAGGTGACATGACTGCCGCACTTCACGATGTTCAGACCGCAGGCATACAGGAATGTCAGAAATTAATTAATTTCTAACGTTGTTGGCTCAGGGGTGTCAGTGCGTACGAGCTATTTCACCTCGATTACCAAAGGCTTGATTTCTTTGCCTTTGACCTCCTCAAAAGGGCGATGCCATTTCACGTAGAAGCCTCTCCACGGTTCGGCATTTCGCCCTCTTGTCTTGTTCTCAATCTTGAATTTGCTTTTTCCATCAACTGTGGTGAAGATGATTTTTCTACCCTCCTGAGCATCCTGGTCTGACTCTATCTCAGTAACAACACCCTTGCCGAGCTCAGCCGATGAAAAATCATACTCCTCATAGATTTTGAGTTTTTCAGCCTTTCCGTTGTCCGCACGTACTATGCGCAGCTTGTCTCTCTTCATTTTACCTTCGGCTTTTTTCTTATCATTGCCATAGGTAGCTGAGTGGTAGAATGCCGGCATGAGTATTTTGAAGCCAAAATAAAGCTTTTCGTCTTTGTATTCGCCAGGCTCTAACACCTTGCCGTCAAGGATGACTTTGTCGTCATCATATTTTATGGTTATCTGTACCTTGGCGTCACCTGTCGTGTGTGCGGTAAAGCTGACCTCTTCGTGATCGAGTCCAGGTTTTACCTTAGTGGAAAACCCAGCCTCCTCTTTAAGCCGCTTGGAAGAACGCTTGCCATCGGCGCTTTCAACGATCAATTCAGGGTAGATCTTGAGCATTTTTGAATGACTCGCACGTTCCTTTCTATTCTTCATCAAATAGAGCAAGCATTGGCCATCGGTTGCGACTCCAAAGTGGAAATCACGACGTTCATAACCAGAGAGATACCCCAGCCACCTTTGCTGCTGCATGCCTGGCATGCGCTGTGCAGACAGTGGAGCAATGGTCAAACCAATGAGTAAAAGTGTCAGTAGTCGGGAGGATAATCGCGTCATAATAAGGTTAAAATAATCGAATTTTGAAAACTGCCAAGTTTTCTTATCGTTTCACCGTTGCACCTTAGGCAGATCTTTGGAGAATACGCCATCGTTACCATGAACAACCAAGAGCTATCAGAAAAAATCACACAAACGAGCCAGTGGATACCTGTCGTAAAAGAAGAAATGGGGAAAGTCCTCGTTGGTCAGGCCGACCTTGTTGACCGTTTGCTGATAGGCTTGCTATGCAAGGGACACATCCTACTTGAGGGGGTTCCGGGTCTTGCCAAGACTCTCGCTGTCAAAGCGCTATCAGGCTGCCTACACACGAACTTTGCTCGACTGCAATTTACGCCTGATCTTTTACCCTCCGATCTGCTCGGGACGATGATTTACAACCCTCAAGAGGCGTCGTTTTCCGCAAAGCTCGGACCCATCTTTAGTAATATTATCCTAGCTGATGAAATAAACCGCGCGCCAGCCAAAGTGCAGTCGGCGCTGTTGGAAGCGATGCAGGAAAGACAAGTTACGATTGGTGATACTACCTACAAGCTTCCCGACCCATTTCTAGTACTTGCCACACAAAATCCAATTGATCAGGAAGGCACCTACCAGCTGCCCGAAGCTCAGCTTGATCGCTTTCTCCTTAAAGTGACTGTGGGATATCCTAGTCGTGATGAGGAACTCATCATCCTTGATCGCATGGCCACGTCCGAGCCAGTTCACCAGACGAGTCCCGCCGTGGACGCGCAAACGGTTGCGCTCAGTTCGCATCTGGTAAATGAGATTTATATCGATCCCGCAGTCAGAAAATACATTGTCGAACTGGTTCACACCACGCGCTTTCCAGCCAAGATTGACACAAGCTTGAAAAATTTGATACGTGTGGGGGCATCTCCACGCGCGACGATTAATCTAGCTCTTGCCTCACGAGCGAGAGCCTTCATGGGAGGTCGGTCTTTTGTAACTCCACAGGACGTTAAAGACATGGCACATGATGTCATGCGTCACCGGATCCTTCCGAGTTACGAAGCTGAGGCCGAAGACATTACCACCGATACGTTGATCGATCGGATTCTTGCACGTGTTCCCGTGCCGTAGGTATTGGGATTACTCAGCGGCCACCCGCTGCGAAATACTGCCAATTCCCTCAATACCAAGCTCTACTTGATCTCCCGGAGCAAGATAGCTTGGAGGATTCATACCCATTCCGACACCAGCTGGAGTTCCTGTTGCGATTACATCTCCAGGCAACAAGGTCATGAAACGTGATATGTAGCTGACTAAAAACGGCACTCCAAACATCATGTCGCTACTGTGACCGTCTTGACGTTTTTCACCGTTCACTTTAGTCCATAATTGAAGGTTGTTAGAATCTGGGATTTCGTTCGATGTCACAAGGCTGGGTCCCATTGGTGCAAAGGTATCCGAGCTTTTGCCTTTAACCCATTGACCACTGTGTTCCTTTTGCCAAGCACGCTCGCTGTAGTCGCACATAATTGAATAGCCTGCTACATAATGCTCAGCATTCTTTTCGCTGACATTTCGGCAGTTTTTTCCAATGATCACGGCCAACTCGACCTCGTAGTCAAGCTTCCGGCAACCTTCAGGCAGAATCACATCATCGTATGGCCCGCAGTACGCGCTGCTTGCCTTCATGAATAGCACTGGCTCGTCGGGCACACCGCCACCGAATTCCTTGGCGTGATCCGCATAGTTTTTTCCTACACAGATGATTTTTGAAGGACGGCTAACAGGTGGGCCAATTCGCACACCTGCTGAGATTTCACTACCCCCTATACAGCCCTCACTAATCCATGCTTGAAGTGACTCCAAGCCACCGTCCGCAAAAAAGGCTTCGTCATAGGACGTAAAATGGCCAGAGGCATCGATCAGTTTACCGTCTGCCAAAACTACCCCCGGGCTTTCCCTGCCCACTTCTCCATGCCGAATAAGCCTCATCGATTCTTAGATATGTTAGGAGAATAACGCTGCGGCTTCTCCCTCTTCGGGAAAAGAGCCTCCGCGTTCTTTTTTCCAGAGTAGTTCTCCGTCTTGACGGATTTCAAAAATCCCACCACCTCCTCCAATTAGAGTAACGTCATTCCCAGTCGATTCCTTGATTTCTGCTGACACACGGTCAGCCTCGGGAAGGTAGTTTCATTGCTCGCAGTATTCTATTTCAATTGCCATGGCCGCATTATGCCCAAGCGTTTCAAAATATGTCACGCACAAGGTTGAACAAATTTCTCAGCGACAGTATCCCCATGAGAAAATGGTCGGGGAGACAGGATTCGAACCTGCGACATCTGCGTCCCAAACGCAGCGCTCTACCAAGCTGAGCTACTCCCCGTGAAGAATTGTTAAAACCCGCAAAGTGCGGGCGGGCAGAAACTCCATGAATACCTCTCTGCAATCAAGCGTAAAATGATCATTTTATTATATTTGATGGCTAATTGCCATATGATGACGGAGATCGTGGCGTGAATATGTGACAATTCTGCTCTTTGTGTTATCTTATGATGTGAAATGTTCCCACTGTGAGAACAAGGAACCCAAACTACAACAACCAACTAAAACACGATGAAACTTAAATACTTAATCACTATGATAGGCTCACTAGCTCTACTTTCTGCCTGTGAGAAAACTGCTGAAAAGGTCAAAGACACCACTGACGCAGCCATCGAAGAAGGTAAGGAAGCCGGAAAAAAAGCAGCCGATGCCACTGGTGAAGCTGCTAAATCCGCCGGAGATAAGGCAAAGGACGTGGCCGACGCTACGGGTGACGCGGCAAAAGCTGCTGCTGACAAAACCAAGGAAGCTGCAACCGATGCTGCTGACGCGACATCAGATGCCGCCAAAACAGCCAGCGACAAGGTCAAGGACGCCGCCAACGCAACAGTTGATGCTGCGAAGGATGCCAAGGATGCTGCCGTAGACAAGGCCAAGAATGCCGCTGACGCAGCTGGTGACAAAGCAAAGGCCGCAGGCGACGCCGTGAAAGACGCGGCCAAGGATGCTACCGATGCTGCTCGTGAAAAAGCAGCCGATGCCCTAAAAAAAGCGGCTGAAAAAGTAGGCGGCGAAGAGTAATCTTCCCGTTTATCCATCATTAACTCTAATCAGACCCTGCTTCCACCCGGAGGCAGGGTCTTTTCAATACCCAACCAAACTCGGTAGATTTCCAGACAAAAGCCAGAATCATACGCGCCTGAGGCTTGCAATCTGGTGCCGATTCCATAATCTCCCGCCCATCTATGGAACTTTCTGCCATCATTGAAGCACTGCTGATAGCTTCTGAGGATCCCCTGCCCAGCTCGGAAATTGCGCGCTTGGTCCGTGCCCGCGTAGCCGAGGCCGAAGATGCACTCGCTGCCGATTCCGAGGAACATGATACTGATTCAAAACCTGAACTCGATGAAGACTTGCGAGCTATTGCGGATGTTAATGAAGATGCCATCACGGCTGCTATCGCTGAGCTAAACCACAGCTACGAGGAAACTGGCCGCGCATTTCTCTGTGCGGAGCGAGCCAAAGGTTGGAAAATTTACACCCGCCCCGAATACGCAGAATTTGTTAGGCAGTTATTCCCTGGCAGGAAACCTAGCCGACTTAGTGGCCCAGCCATGGAGACCCTCGCTATCGTGGCCTATCGGCAGCCCGTCACCAAAGCATCGCTCGAAGCCGTCCGCGGTGTCTCCTGCGATGGGATGTTGCAGAAGCTCCTCGACCGTGAGCTCATCAAGATTGGTGGTCGTGCCGATCTCCCGGGTCGCCCTCTGCTCTACGAAACAACCGATCTTTTCTTTGAGCACTTTGGGGTAAAATCTGTGGACGAGCTGCCCAATGCGGCCGAGCTACGAACAGTCAAGTTACCCGAGCCCAAACCGGATGATGAGGCTGATACAGAAGTAGCATCAGAAGGCAGCGAGGAAGACCACGGTCAGCACACTGAGCACATCGAAAAAAGCCCAGAAGAAATCGAGAAACAACTCGCCCTCACCGCCGCCGGTATCCCTCAGCCGGCTGAGGCTAACGAGGCATCTGCTGAGATTTCCTCCACCGACGAGGAAGAGTAACCAACCCCGGCAGCTCTTCATTTTTCAATCCTCCAATTCTCCATTCCAAAGTGCCTCTCGACGACATCAGAAAAAAAATCGACGCCCTCGATCACAAGCTGCTCGGCCTCCTGAATGAACGTGCCGATCTCGTGCACGAAGTAGGTGAGATCAAAAAGGAAGAGGATTTGCAAATCTACGCTCCTGAGCGAGAGCATGCCTTGTTGCAGCGGCTTGCGGACATGAATCAAGGCGGACGTCTGCCCGACAAGTCAATCATCGCCATTTATCGCGAGATCATGTCTGCGGCGCTGGCGCTGGAGGACAATCTAACCGTTGCCTACCTCGGGCCAGAAGGCACATGGACTCACCAAGCAGCCATTAAAAAATTTGGGCATTCGATCAACTACAATGCTCAACCCAATTTTGCCGAGGTATTTGACCAGGTTGCTCGCCGTAAGGCTCACTACGGAGTGGTGCCAATAGAGAACTCCACGGAGGGCGCTGTCTCGCACACACTTGATCTGTTTGTCGACTCCCCTCTACACATCTGCGCTCAGATTTTATTGCGCATCGAAAACGGCCTGATGGCTGCGATTCCCCGTGAGGAAATCAAAACCCTATATTCACACCCACAGGTCTTTGGTCAGTGCCGTAATTGGATACTGCGCAATTTCCCCGAGGCTGATTTGGTCGAGGTTTCATCGACCACAAAAGCCGCAAAAATCGCACGCGAAAAAGCATCAGAAGGCGCTGCGGCACTCGGGGGGAAACTTGCCGCTGAGCTCAATGAGCTGGACATGTTAGATGAGTCGATTCAAGACCGGGCCACGAACACGACCCGATTCCTTGTCATTGGTGAAAAAACCTGCCCGCCCACAGGTAAAGATCGCACATCCATTTTATTTTCCATTCGAGACCAGCCAGGCTCACTCGTCAAAGCTCTTCAGGCATTCGATAAACTGAATGTGAATATGAGCAAAATCGAATCACGCCCCTCCAAACAACGCGACTGGGAATACATTTTCTACGTCGACCTCGCCGGGCACTGCACAGATCCTGCTGTTGCTGACGCGCTTGTTGAACTGGAGAAACATTGCTCTCTGGTCAAAATGTTCGGCAGCTACCCAGATACGGAAAGTGTCTGAACCAAAATCAGTCAAATAAATCCTTGCATCCTGGTGGCAGTCGCACTAGCTTCCGCCCGCGTCCGCAAGGTCAGCAACACTTTTAATCGCGGGGTGGAGCAGCCAGGTAGCTCGTCAGGCTCATAACCTGAAGGTCGTAGGTTCAAATCCTACCCCCGTAACCAATTTTAAAAGCCGCTTTCATTTTTGAAGGCGGCTTTTTTATACCCCATATATAACCTTGAAAACATTTAACGATCTCGGACTTGCCGAGAAACTTCTCCGTGCCGTATCCGAGCATGGCTACACCACCCCCTCTCCTATTCAGGCTCAGGCAATTCCCGCCGTACTGAAACGCCGCGACATACTCGCCGCTGCTCAAACCGGCACAGGAAAGACCGCTGGATTTACCCTGCCGATGATGCAGATACTTTCTGACCCTGGTGGCAAACCCTCGCGTGGTCGACCCATCAGGGCGCTTGTCCTCACCCCAACTCGTGAACTTGCAGCCCAGGTCAAAGCAAGTGTCGATACCTACGGAAAACATCTACCGCTGAATAGCGCAGTGGTTTTTGGTGGCGTAAAGATTAACCCGCAGATCCGACAACTACGTGACGGCGTGGATATCCTTGTTGCGACTCCCGGTCGGTTGTTAGACCTCTGTGAACAAAAAGTCTGCCGACTTGATCAGGTAGAAATGCTCGTCCTCGACGAAGCCGACCGCATGCTCGACATGGGCTTCATCAATGACATCCGCAAGGTGATCAAGATGCTGCCCAGGAAACGACAAAACCTGCTATTCTCCGCGACTTTCTCCAAAGACATCCGCAAGATGACTAAGGAACTGTTAGTTGATCCTATCACCATCGAAATCAGCCCTGAGAACACCACAGCTGAAACTGTTTCGCAACGCGCTTATCGCTGTGATGCATCATCCAAGCCCGCTATTGTCACCCAGCTCATCAAGGAGGGCGACTGGAAACAGGTTCTTGTTTTTACCCGTACCAAACACGGCGCTAACCGACTGAGTAAAAGACTCGATCAAGCTGGCATCCAATCGAGTGCGATTCACGGTAATAAAACC
>JBGCEU010000082.1:0-4037 GCA_045106535.1 Akkermansiaceae bacterium
ACGGAGTGTTAGGGTGATCATGATCTTTGCCTTGATTGGCATGATCGGGTGGGGTGGATACCTTGGAGCTAAACATATTTTCATCGATAATGAAGAATACCGCCTTCAGGAAATCAAATTGGAAACCAACGGTCACATCAATCATGCACGTGTCGTGGAAGTCACGGGGATTGACTTGGAGGCGAGTATCTTTGCCATCGATACCGATCATGTCCGCGACAGGATGACAGAGCTTCCCGAAGTAACGCACTGTGAGGTGGAGCGAAGGCTACCCGGAACCTTGCAAGTCACACTGACCGAGCGCAAACCCATCGCGTGGCTGCAGTCGGCCCAATTTGGATTTCCTGGAAAATCAGAGGATGGCGTACTGGTTGACGAAGATGGTGTGACATTTCCCTGTGAGGGATCCCTGTGGAGGACTTCACAAGACCTCCCCACGGTGATGGTGAAAGACTCAGCGGGTGATGCATTCAGCCATGGGAAAAAAATGAGGCATGCCGAGGTGACACGCGCCCTTCATTTGGTTCAGACGTTCAGCAAGGGAGACGTTCGCGCAGATTGGTTGCCGGATAAAATCATCATTTTGAACGATTATTCAATGCAGGTCATCTGCAATGATGGATCACGTGCTGTTTTTGGAATGTATGATCACGAGCGGCAACTTGGAGATTATATTACGGTGCATGAGCATGCACTGAAGACTCGGCGTGTCATCGAGCACATCAATTTGATTCCTCAGAAAAACATTCCTGTAAAATTTGGTGGTGAACCTATATTGGTAAAGCCACGCAAGGTACCAAAGCCTAGCAATCCGCACGAACGAGACATCGAATCCATTTTGGACAGGAACTGATTATTCAGCCATGGCAAAAACGAAGATACACGTAGGCCTAGAAATTGGCACCACCAAGACATGCATGGTGGTTGGCGAAGTGAAGCTCGATGGATCGGTCAAGATCCTAGGTGTCGGCGAGACGCGTAGCGCGGGTGTTAGGAAAGGCGAAATAGCCGACTATCCACAAGCACGCGCGGGGCTTAAGGATGCTTTACTAAAGGCTGAGGACATTTGTGATGTGGATATCAGTAGTGTCTTGCTGGCGGTCACGGGGTCGCACATTGAGGGTGTGAATAACCGTGGAACCTTCCGCTTGCCGGATGAAGAGCAGGAAGTCCATGAAGGGCATATTGAGGAAGCCACAGAGATTGCGCGTGATCTCGCTATTCCAGGTGACCACGTGTACCTTCACAATTTTATCCGGCACTACCACCTTGATGGGCAGGAACACACTGTCAGTCCAGTGGGTCTGTTAGGTCGTGCTTTGGATGTTGATTTTCACATCGTGCATGGCATCCGCACCCGTATTCAGAATAGCATCAAATGCGTGCGCGAGATTCCGTTAGAGGTGGATGATGTTGTGTTTGCACCGATTGCCACGGCACAGGTGGCACTTGAGAGGGAGCACAAGGACGCGGGCGCATTGGTTGTCGATATCGGCGGTGGTACTACGGATTACGTGCTCTACCTCAAGGGTGCGATCGCGGCTTCGGGCTGTATTCCGGTCGGTGGTGATCACATTACCAATGACATTCACCTTGTGACGCACATTCCTCTAAGTAGAGCCGAGGAGCTTAAAAAAGCCGAGGGCGATGCCTCCGGTGATCCCGCTAGGGGAATTGGCAAGGTGAAGGTGCTGGATGACCACGGACTGGAGGAAGCGGAAATTGAGCGCTCACTGCTCAATGCTGTTATTAACGGTCGTGTCGAGGAGATCTTTGACCTTGTCTTGGATCGTCTACCAGAAGGCTGTTTGCAGGGGGTGGGAACAGGCGTGTTTCTTACAGGTGGCACGAGCTGCCTGCGGGGGATTTCTGAACTAGCGAACGAGATGTTCGGATTGCCAATCTACCAGTCCGAGCAATCGAATATCAGTGGCGTGCATGCTAATTTTCGAGACCCCCAGTATTCCACAGCGGTTGGTTTGATCCGATACGCGCAGATACTTGATGCCGAGCGTGAAGCCAACACAGGCGGGGCAGTCAGCCGGGCTATCAAATCGATTTGGCCGTTCCGGAAGTAGGTCAAGTTTGTAACTTGTCGGCAGGATTAGTGAGTTCATCAGGCTTGGGATGAGTGTCCCAAAGGTTGCCGACAAGTTACAAACTTGTCCTACTTTCTTGCACGTTGGGCATTTGTGCTGTCTATTCATTTTATGAAACTCAAGTTCTGCGGTGCTGCTGGCACCACAACTGGTTCGCAGCATTTGCTCGAAGTTAATGGCACGCGTATTCTACTGGACTGCGGTCTCTATCAGGGGCGGCGTAAAGACGCCTATCAGGTGAACTGCTGTTTCCCGTACTTTGATCCGAAAGATGTTGATTGCGTAGTGCTTTCACACGCACACATCGATCACTCGGGTAACTTGCCGAATTTATGTAGCAAAGGATTTGAGGGAAATATTTATGCCACGTTCGCCACGCGCGATCTCTGCCAGATCATGCTTGCCGATAGCGCACGTATTCAAGAGAGCGATAGCAAGTGGCTGAACAAGAAGCTGAAGAAAAAAGGTAAGCCGCTCGTGGAGCCGCTTTATTCGGTGCAGGATGCGGATCGTTGTCTGAAGCAATTTGTTAATGTGGGATATGACCGCCCAATGATGATTGCGCCCGGCGTGACGATTCGTTTTTTTGACGCAGGTCATATTTTGGGCAGTGCCCAGGTTTTGTTAGAAATCGATGACCAGGAAGACGGCAAGCACAAGCGCTTCCTGTTCTCCGGCGATGTGGGTAGAGGAAATAATGATATTCTCAATGATCCTGTGCCTGTGAAAGACGTGGATTACGTTCTCATGGAAAGCACCTATGGTGGTCGCGAGCACGAGCTTGGGACAAAGGCGGACGAACGTATCGCTGACATTCTCCGTGCCGCCATCAAGCGCGGCGGCAAGATCATTATCCCGTGCTTTGCTGTCGAACGTACGCAGCAGATTCTCTACGTTCTACACGAGCTGTTTGAGGAAAAGATGATCCCCGAGGTGCCGGTCTACGTCGATAGTCCACTCGCGGTGAATGCCACTGAGATTTTCCGCCTCCATCCTGAGTGTTTCAATGAGGAGGTTCACGAGTTTCTATACAACAAGCGTAACCCGTTTGGATTTGAAGGTCTCACGCTGATTCGTTCGGTTGCCAAATCAAAGAAACTGAACGATGACAAAAGCCAGGCGATTATCATTTCCGCTTCCGGCATGTGTGAGGCTGGGCGTATTCTGCATCACTTAAAAAATGGCATCGATGATCCGCAGAATACCATTCTTTTTGTCGGCTACTGTGCCGAGAATACTTTGGGTTGGAAAATCCGCCACAAGCACCCGGAAGTTCCGATTTTTGGCGACATGTATCCGCTACGTGCGCACGTGGAAATCGTCGACTCCTTCTCGGGTCACGCGGACCATTCCGAACTCATCGATTACTTCAACGCCATGACAGGCCCTAAGACAAAGGTCTGGCTCGTCCACGGTGAGCAGTCGCGTTCTGAAACATTCTGTCAGGCATTGAGTGAGGTTCACGATGGTGACGTCGAGGTAGGCGTTCTGGGCAAGGAAGTGCAGTGCTGAAATACTTCTGCCGCACGGGTAGACCCATGCGGCAGATAGTCACGGACAGTAGGTATTTTGCTATTTCTGGATAAAATTCTGATAAGAATCTATCGTGCTATTACTTTTTGATGTCTTTGAGCAGCGGGATTGATCCCACGACTTTGGTTCCATCTGGTTTTTCGATTTCGAGCCACCATTTTGCTCCTGCTGGGAGTGGGGATGGAGCAGTTGCGTGGATGTCGTAGTCGTCATGCGACGGTGCATATTCGCCTTTTCCTGTGGATGACAGGGTGCGGTCTTCTGTGCCGATCCAGGCGCGGATGACGGTCTGACCATCGTCCTTGTAGGGCAGCTTAATGACGAGGTGGCTTTCTTTTCCGGCTTCCACGTTGCCGTGCCCTTGGGCGGCTTCCACCATGTGGCCGCCGATGTCGAACTTGCCGA
>JBGCEU010000083.1:0-6986 GCA_045106535.1 Akkermansiaceae bacterium
TCGCTGGGGCTGGCCCCGATAAGTTACCATCTATATCTCATTTGACTGAGAGACTGATAGCGCTGGGGCACCAACGTATTGTCTTGCTAGCGCGTAGGAGCCGAAGATTACCTGAGCCGGGAGCGGCGGAACGATGTTTCATTGATTGTCTGGAGGCTGACGGTATCACGACCAGCGACTACAATCTTCCTGATTGGGACGAAACGGCTGAGGGCTTTCACGCTTGTTTGCAGTCGCTTTTTGAGTTCACCCCGCCTACTGCGATCATCGCAGATGAGGCAATGTTTTTTTTCGCAGTCCAACAGTTTTGTCTGGGGAAACGGATTCGTGTTCCTGAAGATGTATCATTGGTCAGTACGGATGATGATCCTATTTTCTCATGGCTAACACCGGGTGTCTCACATATTCGCTGGGACAGGACATTGATGATCCGGAGTATCAAACGCTGGGTCGCAAATATCAGCCGCGGGAGAGAGGACCACAAGCAAGTGTTCTCGAAAGCCGAATTCGTCGAGCAAGGCACTACGGGGCCTGCCAAAGGCTAAGTCTATTCTGTGGAAACTTTAGATTTCGTGAAAAACCAAGCACCGGTCACAGCAGCGAGTGTTAGGCATGTCCAGACGCGCCAGAGGTGATCGTCGCGGGTGTGGCGGTCGACGGCGGTTGCCATCGTGCTGGCGGGGAGGTCATCGAGGGAGCAGTTCGAGAAGTCCGCCTCGCGAGTGTCGGCGAAGTAGGTGGCGGAAGTGAACAGCGTTTCGTCGCCCTGGCTGATAGTAAAAAATCCCGGCGTATCTGGCGCGTTGAGAGAGCTGGTTTTAGCGGGGCGTTGTTCGGAGTTAAGAGCTTCACCATCAAGGCCAAGTGTTTTGATGGTGAGATTGGCAGCCTTTTCGCCTCGGTGTCGTGTTAGCTTCAGCGGCTCACCGGTTTCCGTGATACGAGTTTCGGGCGCAATTTTCTCGTTTCTCAGTTGCTCGCAAAAACGAAGCAGGAGAACTGCCGCGGCGGGCTGCTTCAGTGCGTTAGATTTCTGAATATCAAAGTTGAACACAAGCGCTTTGTTACCCGATGCCGAATGGCTACGCAGGAAAATCAACGCACGGTTCCCTTGCCAGAGCAGCACGTCGTCCGCTTCGTCGTGCGGGATTGAGATGCTCTCGCGCACAAGCAGAGTCTGCCAGTTCAGTCCTTCTGTTAGTGAGTGCTTAGGTGCGACGATATTTCCCGTGAGGTATGGGCGTGAAGATGCCCGATCGGTAGGAAAAACAATCAGATGGCTATCCGAAGGAGTGGTTTCCGTTGAGCTTACAACCAAATCTGCCGCGCCTTGGTTTGCTGCTTCGAGTAGATTGGGAAAGCTAGTCAGCATCCGGTCACTGAGCCGCGCGGCGTCCTTTGCTAGGGTGGAGAAAACCATCAGCGGTTTGGGCTTTGGCCGCACCATCGGTAAGGAATCGTCTAGAGTGAATGCATCTTCGCCTAGGACGAGTCGACATCGTTCTTCTCCAACCGGAAACGCGCCCTGCAGAGTGGTCAGCCTGCCGGCATCGAGCTGCAGTTCTCGACTTGTGCTTTTGCCCTTTGCCGTTTCCAAATACCAACTTCGTTGCTGCGAAGTGTCCGAGTAATTTCTCACCACGGCTTTCCAAATAAGTCGACCGTCGCGTTGTTCGAAACTCACTCCGGTGATACCGACGTTTTCAGTATTGTTTCCGATCGAGACATACGACGCGTGGTAGGGTAAAGCGTATTCGACCGGTGTGTCCGTGAGGTAGGAGACTGCGCCCTCGGCACTGACTAAGCTGCGCGCGATACGTAGGCTGTTTGAGGGGTCAACTGCGCCGGAGCTTGGTGTCCATTTGTCGAGAGCTTCCATCATTTTCTCAGGAGATGAGCCTTGGTAGATTTTGGCTTTGCCGGGGTCGGATTCTAAAATCCAGATTTCGACGTTGGCGGCATTGCCTTGCAGCCGTGGGATTTCCTTTTCAAGCGCAGGTGTGATTTTTTCTTTGAACACACGCATCGATGCTGAGCTGTCTAACACAATCGCGATTCTCTGCGTCGACTTTGCCTTCACATAGCGCGGCTGCACAAGGAGCCAGGTCACGAGTAAGATGGCGAGGATCTGCAGCCAGAGCGGCACCGAGTTCACGAGTCGGTCGAATCTACGCCCGCTGGTGCTCTCGCGCTGCGTCTGCCGCAGCAGGAACAGGGTGCTCACCGTGACCACTTTCGCTCGACGCTGGAGAAAGTGAATCAGCACGATGGCTGGGATGCCTAACAGCGCCCAGAAGCCATACGGATTTGTGAGTATTAAGTTGATGGAAAATAGATGGTGTTAGTTAATGACCAAGGCACCTGCGGTGACGGCTTCTTCGTTCAGAGCATCGAGGAGTGGTTGGTCGGCGCAGACGCGGGCGAGGGGGGCGTTGAAGCGTTTGGCAGCAGTGTGCCACTCGGCGAAGTGTGCGGCATAGGCTTTGCAAAAGTGCTTGAGAGTCGATTTTTCCACGCGATGCGGGTGTTGGCTGCCGATTTCGGCATCAACAAACTCGTAATTACCTTCCCACTCGGGATTGGCTTCAGCTCTGAGGAATGGTGCGAGAACGATCGGTTTTCCCTGTTGAATACTCAAGTGGCGTAAGGGGTGGGTTGGGTCACCTTCAAATAGCAGGTCGGAAACGAGCACACGTATCGCATTTCCGCGAAGCTGAATTTGATCGAGTGCTAGTGGTGCATCGGCGCGTGAGGGCTTCATGGTGAGAACGGTGTCCATCCAGTGGTGTGAGATCACGGCATCCAACGGTAGGCGGGTATACGCATCACCCCGGAGCAGGTGAATCGTGGCTGAGGCCCCCGCTTGAATGGCGGCCATGGTGACGAAGTAAAACAGCTCGGCAGTCCGCGCTGCCTTGATCGGATCAAAGAACATAGACTCGGATGCATCCAAAATGATGTCGATCACTGGGCGAACCTCTTCGCGGTAGAGCTTCATCGAGTAATTGCCGGTGCGTGCATATGCCTGCCAGTTAATGTGCCGTGGGTCGTCACCCGGCATATATGCACGGTGGTCTTGGAAATCGATCGAAGAGCCTGTCCCTGCTCCCTGAAATTCGCCTGCCATACCGCGCCATACCTGTGTGCGTAGCGGCAGGGTCAAGCGCTCTGCGCAGACGGTCGCCTGAGTATGGAGTAGTGCTAGCTGATCGACGGTCATGACTCATGGGTAGTTGCTCGTTCGACCTCGCGGATGTGTTTCCAAACGGGAAGTGAGGTCGCCAGCGCAATGCTGGCATAGAGGATTAAGTTCACGTAGGAAGTGTTCAGCAAAGCTGTTTTAGAGAATCCAGATGAGTTGTCTAGATAGATGAAGCTCGGGGGAACCCAGAAGACATATTGCATAATCTGAAGCTTGCCACCACCGACGAACTCCTCAGCAGCCATCACGATCAGCACGATCAAGAACTGGGTACAGATGAAGAGCATGAACAGCCCAAACCGGTTTTCATTTTTCCGGGCAAAGATACGAGTCAATGCCAGTGGGAAGAGTGTTGCGGCAAACACCGTGTTAAGCACCGAAATTCCAAATGCGCCAGAATCGCAGTAGAGCATCAGAGCATGCATCAATCCGTAGAGGAGAATGACAAAAATGAGACCGGTTGCCCATCCTGGGTAGAGCAGGCGCCCGGCTGTCATGCCCAGAATACCTTTACGGGTGAAAGGCGCGACAATTGGCTGAACAAGTTGTGCGCTCTCTGTTAGGCTGATCATGCATACGGGTAGGCACAGCGCGAGACCAATTAAGAGAGCTGTTTCCGCATTTGCGTTCGCGTAGCCAAAAGTGAGTAAGGTGACCGCAATTAACCCAAGGCTGATTAATCGCCTCCGTGAAGCTCTGTTTTCTGCGATGGGTGCTATTAGAGATGTGCCCAGATCCAGCAGCATCCACGTTGCGTAGATACATGCGATGACGGATCCCAGAAAGGTTAGTGTTGTTGTCAGTGAAGTCAGCGTGACAAATTCCAGCAAAGAATAGAACGTTGACCTGCCTGAGAAAAAAGCTCCCCAGACAAATATAAATATAAATCCGGCAGAAATAATCGGTAATAGCACGCGGATAACAACTGAGTTGGTGGCGCTGAGACCAACAGTTCCAGCGGTAAATAATGCAGAGAGCAAAAAGATGCTCAGTAGGAATAAAATCTCGGAAAACATCTGCATGTCCCCGAAAAAATACCTCAAGATGAGATAGGGAATGATGGCCGTTAGAATCAGTGCCGACTGACTCACAATCGATATCCATTTGCCGAATGTTATCCGCCAAGCGCTGAGCCTAGTCAGGCAGAGCAGGTCGATTGTGTTGTTTTTGATTTCCCCGTGAAGTGCTGCAATCCCGCGTAAGGGTTGCACCACAAGCACCGCGAGAGAAAAGAAAAAGAAGATAATGCGTGAGAGCAGATGCCCAGCGTTCTCATCTGAAGCCACCGCCGCCGTGATCAGTAGAATAAAGCAGAGGAAAGCCTGAACTGCGATAAACAATATCACAAAGCTGATACCTCGAAGTCCCTGCCGCAGTTCCTTAACCAGCATTGGGTTAAGTTTGTCTGGGAAATCGGAAATGTGCTCAATGCTTCGCATAAACTCGAAATTCGAATATCGAAATCCAAAACCCTTACGGGTGAATTGTGGTTAGTCGTTGGTTAGGGTTTTCCTGTGAATGGAGCCGAAAATTTTAGTCAGTTCCTCGGCTTCTTTTGTTAGTGGCGTGATTGTCTCAGACTTTTCCTGATTGCCATCAAGAAGGAGTCTCAGCCAATAGCGACTTTCTTTTGCCTCCTTGCGGCAGAGCTTGATCCGAAACTTGAAATCCTTTTTGCTGATCGCTTCGTTGGCTTCTATGTAATTGGCACCGACCGATCCAGATGAACGGACGAGTTGTTTTCCGTCTTCCTGATTCGTAATGGATCGATTGAGTGTTTTCATCATTTGTCTCACTGAAAGCGCAAACTCGAGTGTTCTATCTTCCAGATCATACTCTTTGTTTGCGTTTGTCATGCTGTTTTGGATTTCGATATTCGATATTCGAATTTACTGTTTAGGCATTTCCGGTGGCGTATTGACCTTATCCAGCATGTCGATAAATGCGTCTTCCAGATTACGTTGTTCTTTATGGAATTCGATCACTTGGAGGCCGTCTTTCACCATGCTGGTTAGGACACGGGCTGCTGTTTCAGTCGATTCAACACGGATGCGTCCGCCACTTTTTCGGGTCTCGACAAATTCGGCGTAGGGATTGGTAACTGCCCAGTCGGATACCGATTGTGGGTCGCCTAACACCTGGACGTCAAAGAAGTATCCGCCGCCTGTTTCAGTTCCTTGTTTGAGGGATTCGGCGTCGCCGTGGTGGACGATGCGGCCGTTGTTAATGAAAAGAAGCGAGTCACACATCTCGCCTAACTCGGAGAGGATGTGTGAGGAGATAAAGATGGTTTTCCCTTCCTCCGCGAGGATGCGGATCAGATGCTTGAGCTCAACGCGAGCCTTCGGATCGAGTCCTGCTGCAGGCTCGTCCATGATGAGGACTTGTGGATCATGGATGAGGGAGCGGCCGAGGCACAGGCGCTGGGTCATCCCTTTCGAGAGTTTGTTAGATAGGCGGTCGGCGAGCGGGATGAGATCGGCAAACTCCATCACCTCCTGCACGCGCATCTGGCGTTCCTTACCTGCGTAACCTAGTGCGCGGGCGTAAAAATCGAGATACTCGAGCACGGTCATGTGCTCGTAGTTACCAAAGTGATCTGGCATCCAGCCGATCAGAGAACGTACTTTGGCGGGGAAATTGACCACGTTAATACCGCAGATTTCTACCTGCCCCATGGTTGGGTAATCGAGCGTAGCAAGAACACGCATCGTGGTTGTTTTTCCTGCGCCATTGGCACCCACGAAGCCACAAACCGAACCATGTGGAACTTCAAAGCTAATCCCGTCTACCGCTTTGAGAGGTCCAAAGTAGCGGTAGAGATTGTTGACGACGATGGCAGATGGCATGAGTCTTATAGGACGTATGGGTTTAGCGACTGACTGGCCCAGTCATGATCGTTGTCGTACTGAGCCATTTGATGGAGCCGTAGGTTTCTGTGGCAGTGGCTTGCTCGGTAGTGGTGAAGAAACGGTCGGGTAGTTTGGCGACATGGGCTAGGTGCTTAGCGTTGTGGCGGGAGACGCTTTTTTCCATTTCGTTGCGCCACGTATTAAACTCCATTTCGTTTGTTGCCGACATCGTTACCGAGTTTCCTTTTTTTAAAGCTTCTGCCTTCCACCACGAGCCGTCTTTGGCGTGGTAAAAGATAATATCGAGGTCATAATCAAATGTTGATGTGAGCTTAGGTGCCCCAGCATCAGGTGATAGCTCGATCCGACCTCGTGTCGGGCGAACGGTCTTAAGAAGGTGGCCATGGATACTGCGTGACTGAAACCAATCGCCAGACACGTTTAAACCATCGGTGCCATGCTCCGCGGTATAGCTGCTCGCGGATTGCCCATTGGCCACGACGCGAGACCAGCGCGATGGCGCAAGCGCGACGGGTGAGATCATGGTGGGTTCCGATGTTTCAAAGGATGAGCCTAACAGAACTCCGGTGCGTGCTGCCTGTTCTTGAATGATGTAAGCTTTGTTTTCCTCAGGTTGAATTTCCATCAGGAGTATTCGGTGCCCGCGCCCGCCAAAGCCATCTTGAAACATAATGATGACGATCAGTAGAGCGCTGCAGCCAAGTGAAATAATCGGGGTTGTAATGAACAGCTTGTGCCGCTTTCCAGCCTTGGCAAAAACAAAGAGGTTCACAGGGCCGACGAGTATGCCGAAGGCAAGCAGGATAAGGATAAAGAAAACGGAATTAAAATTCTTCTCCTCGAGTTTTTTGTGAAGCGGCCAGCTAGCGGCATAGTCTCTGAGAATGCTGGCGTGAGGTGTTTCGCTGGAT
>JBGCEU010000084.1:0-3998 GCA_045106535.1 Akkermansiaceae bacterium
GTCGATGTGCCGCTCAATGAGGCTGCCGCTCTTAAAGTAGGACAGCAGGTAGAGCGGCTCTCTGATCTACGGCCCGAAACTATCTTCGAGGGCAAGGTGACAAGTATAACCGGCGAGGCCGATCTTCAGCGCAATACTCTGCAAGCCAAAATCGAAATCACCAATCCAGACCCACGCTTACGCCCTGAAATGCTTGTCCGCGCCAAATTTTTCGGCGTGAGTGACAGCACAGCTGACAATTCGCCATCGTCCTCGGGTCGCCTCTCCATCTTTATGCCTGAAGCGGCGATCGTCTCATCCAATCATGCCTGGGTGGTTTCTCCAGATAGCCGAGCAGATTACCGCGCTATCGAACTCGGCAACGAAGTCCGTGACGGTCACCGACTGGTCATCAGCGGAATAAAATCCGGCGAACACGTCATTCTTCCTCCTCACGATAGCCTAGAGCACGGTGCCCGTGTTTCCCCTTCAAACTGAATACTTTAAAACAATGTCCTTCATCTCCATCAAATCGGTCACTAAGTCTTTTTCCAAAGGCAAGACCACAATCACTCCGTTAGAAAACCTTTCCCTCGATGTTCCCCAGGGTGAATTCCTCGCGCTCATGGGGCCGTCTGGCTCAGGCAAAACCACCTTACTGAACTTGATCGCTGGTATCGATTCCCCTACCCATGGTGAGCTGACTATCGATGACAGAAACATCGCCAGACTATCCCGCGCTGAATTGACACGTTGGCGCGCCGTGCATGTTGGTTATATTTTCCAGCTGTATCATCTAGTTCCGATTTTATCAGCTTACGAGAACGTGGAACTCCCCCTCTTGTTAGGAAAGTTCTCTAAGTCGGAGCGGAAAGAAAAAATCATGGCGTCACTTGATCTCGTTGGGCTGACTGACAGAGCTCATCACCGCCCGTCTGAGCTGTCAGGGGGACAAGAACAGCGGGTCGCAATTGCCCGCGCCATTGTACACGATCCGGGTTTGTTAGTGGCGGACGAGCCGACTGGTGATCTCGACCGCGAGTCAGCCGACAGCATACTCGCTCTGCTAAATCAGCTCGCTGGCGATCATGGTAAAACCATTGTCATGGTGACCCACGACCCCAAAGCCGCCGCCGCTGCACACCGTACGCTGCACCTGGAAAAAGGACAACTCATCGACCAAGCCCTACAAACTTCATGAAACTTCTATCACTGGCACTTAAAAACCTGACCCGTCACCGACTGCGCTCGCTGCTAACGGTTTTGGGCGTTGCTGCAGGCATGTTTCTCTACGCCTCTGTGCAGACGATGCAGGAGTCACTTTCCGGCGCCACGGAAATGAATGCCGGCGACACCACTTTGGTCGTTTACCGGGAGAACCGTTTCTGCCCATCCACATCCCGTCTTCCCGAGCACTACCTGAGCACGATCGAACGTATTCCAGGAGTCAGTGAGGTTTTACCCATTCAAATCGTCGTCAACAACTGCGGCGCATCGCTTGATGTCATCGCGTTCCGTGGAGTGCCGCCCGAATCGCTGAAGCAGTATAACCCCCGCATTAATATCGAATCCGGATCCTACGAGGATTTTCTCAAGCGGTCTGACGCCGCGCTCATCGGTAAGCATTTCGCTCAGAAACGTGGCCTCACCGTGGGTGAAAAATTTGAAGCCGTCGGGGTGAATGTTTACGTGGCAGGCATCATCAGCTCCGATGCACCACAGGATGAAAATGTAGCCTATGTACACCTGCCTTTCCTGCAGCAAGCTTCCAAAGTTGGGCTAGGAGTCGTGACGCAGTTCAATGTCAAGGTGGAGTCATCTGACCAGCTCGACACCGTAGCAGCCAAGATCGATGAAACATTTAAGTCCGATCAGCAACCGACTGTTACCCGGCCCGAGAAAGCTTTTTTTGCAGAAACCGCTAAGCAGATGATCGAGCTAATCGGATTCACCCGTTGGTTAGGACTTGGGGCTGTGTTAGCGGTGTTAGGTTTAGTAGCGAATGCCGTGCTGCTCATTGTGCGTGGACGGGTCAAGGAGACCGCTATTTTGCAAACCCTGGGTTATTCTCGCGCAGCCATCGCTCTCATGGTTGTGTTAGAAGGTGTTTTACTTGGGCTTATTGGCGGCCTAATCGGAGTATTCGGCTCACTGACATTTTTCCATTTCAAGTCGATCACTCTTGGGAATGAGGGCGTCACACTCGCGCTTTCGCCATCTGCTGCGGTAGTGCTCAGTGGTCTGCTCGTTTCACTCGTTCTCGGTCTGCTCGCATCACTCTACCCTGCATGGAAAGCTACTTCCCGTCCCTTGGTTCAATCACTCAACGCCTGACACGATGTTGCCATTTTCATACGCCCTTAGAAACCTGTTTCGCGATCCTTCAAGGCTCGCGCAAACGGTTGGCGGCTCGGCTTTGGTCGTGCTCTTGCTCATTGCAGCAGTCGCGCTGAACGAAGGCATGGACTCAGTCTTATCAGCATCAGGATCAGCCAAAAACGTCATTCTTGTTGGCAAGGGATCAGAGGAATCCATCGAACGTTCAGAGGTGCATCTTGATGCCGAGGCAGCTGTCGCCACATCAATCCGCGGACTGGATAACCAGCTTGGCACAGTAGCTGTCTCAGGCGAGATCTACTATCAGGCACCTCTCGAAACGGAATCGGGTCACAAGGATCAGGCGCTGTTACGTGGTGTTCTTGAGAAGGCTCTGTTAGTTCACACCAAAGTGCGCCTGCTGGAAGGGCGTTTCCCTGGCCCTGGCGAAGTTATGGTAGGCCATCTCGCGCACAGAAAACTAGGCGTCGATGCCTCGGAAATGGCGCTCGGCAAAGTGCTGAAATTCGGCGATGCCGGATTCACCGTCACAGGTATTTTTGAAGCTCCAGGCACTGTGCAAGAGTCCGAGGTATGGTTTGATCGTAATGATCTTGCCACCGTGACCCAGCGCGACACGCTCTCAGCCATCACCCTCAGGCTCGATGATGCCGAGCTTGATGATGTGCAGGTATTTGCTCTTCAGCGAAATGATCTTGAACTCGCCGCCATGGGTGAAGAAGATTATTATAGCAAGCTAGGTATTTTTTATCAGCCGATCAAGATCATGACCTGGGTGACCGCTGCCTTAGTGTCGGCTGGAGCTCTCTTTGGCGGACTAAATACGCTCTACGCAGCATTCGCAGCACGTATCCGGGAAATGGCGACTCTACAGTCGATTGGCTACACACGCATTGCACTGCTTGTTTCTCTGATCCAAGAGTCTCTGCTCGCCACGTTGACTGGAACAATGATCGCCTGCCTCATCGCTTACTTTTTACTAGACGGACAAACGGTACCGTTTTCCATCGGGACTTTCACTTTAACCCTGAGTCCCACGGTCATTTTCACAGGCATCATCACGGGGGCTTTGTTAGGCACGATAGGAACACTGCCCCCTGCGATTCGTTGCTTACTACCACCTTTGCCTAAAGCTCTACGAGACTAAATCCAAAACCAAAAACCAAATAACATCCATGAAAACAATACACTACCTCGCCACCATCGGAATGCTTACTCTGAGCGCCTGTTCCGAGAAAAAAGAAACCTCCGAAACGCCACCGCCATCAGACGGTGCTGAATTCGCCTCAGTCATGGTGTCTACCGCACCAGAAAATCCAAAAACCATTTACTCTGTCCGAAAAGTGGCCAAGCCAGGTGATACCCTAACGGTCAAAGGTAAGGTCATGGGAGCAGAAAAAGTATTAGTCGATAGCCGCGCCATCATGGTGCTCGGCGATTCTGAAATCATCACTTCCTGTGATCAAATCCCGGGTGACGCATGCAATACACCATGGGACGTCTGCTGTGATGATCCTGATACGATCAAGGAGTCCACCCTGACTGTCCAAGTCGTGGATAAGGATGGCAAGCTTCTCAAATCGGGCTTCAGAGGCGTTTCTGGTATCAAAGAGTTATCCGAACTCGTTGTTACTGGTGTTGTCTCTGAAGGATCGAACAAAGATAACCTGATGCTCAATGCC
>JBGCEU010000085.1:0-24851 GCA_045106535.1 Akkermansiaceae bacterium
CTCTCTGAGGCGTATCCCGATCTCAAGAGCAACGCCAACATGATGCAGGTAAGCGAGGAGTTGACATCGACCGAGAACAAGGTCGCGTTTTCCCGCCAAGCCTACAACGACTCGGTGACTGAGTATAATACCAAGACCGAAGTCTTTCCTGCCAGCGTCATTGCCGGAATGTTCAACTTCAAATTGGCTACCTTGTTCGAGGTGGCTGACGAGAGCGAGCGCGAGGCGGTGAAAGTCGAATTTTAATTCAGGTGACAGGAGCCAGGAATCGGGTGCCAGGCAGGAAAAAACCGCGTGAATTCTGATGAACTTTTTCGAGGCACAGGATGATGCACGGCGGCGGACGAAGTGGCTGGTGCTCTACTTCCTGCTCGCGATTGTGGGGATTATCATCTCGGTCTACGGCATTGTCTATCTGGTGCTTGTGTTCACTGGGGCGGCTGTTAGTCCGTGGATGCCCGGGGTGTTTATTCTTACGGCATTTGGAACCGGCGGCGTGATGGGAACGGGCAGCCTGTTTAAGACCATGCAGCTCAATGGTGGCGGCGCTGTGGTCGCACGTGACATGGGTGCGCGTCAGGTCGACCCGCACACCTCAGATACCGATGAGCGCCGACTAAGAAATGTGGTCGAGGAAATGGCGATCGCGTCCGGAGTGCCTGTGCCGCAGGTGTGGATCATGGACGATGAGCTTGGTATTAATGCCTTTGCTGCGGGAACCGAGCCGGGCAATGCCGTGGTCGCAGTGACGCGTGGCTGTCTGCAACGACTCACCCGTGACGAGCTTCAGGGTGTGGTGGCGCACGAGTTCAGTCATATTCTCAATGGCGACATGCGACTCAACATGCGCCTGATGGGGCTGCTTTTTGGCATCCTCATGATTTCCATGATCGGACGCATGCTTTTCCAGGCGCTACGATTCACCAATACGCGTAGCTCGCGAAACGACAAGGGAAGCGGGGGAATCATCATCGCAATCATCCTCGCTGGTGTTGGACTGATGATCGTGGGCAGCGTGGGCGTATTTTTTGGCCGACTGATCCAAGCGGCAATCTCACGTCAGCGTGAGTATCTCGCGGATGCGTCGGCGGTGCAGTTCACTCGCAATGCAGATGGAATCGCTGGGGCGCTAAAAAAGATCGGTGGCCAGCAGTATGGATCTAAGGTGAATGCCGCGAAAGCAACTGAAGCCAGTCACCTGTTCTTCGCCGATGGTGGCATGTTCAGCTTCGGTATGGCTACGCACCCGCCACTGGACGTCCGCATCAAAGCAGTTCAGAAAAGCTGGGACGGCAAATTCGTCGAGACGAGCCTGCCGGACGTTGCTTATGGTCGGGCAGGGAAACGTGTTACCGACCCACGTCTGAGTGGCCTAGCTGGAGCTTCAGCAGGAGGTGCAACACCTCCGCCGTTGCCACGGAAAAAGATCGATCTGATTGGCGAGCCGTCTGAGATTCACACCAACGTCGGTGCGCTGGTGCGCCAAGGGTTACAGAAGGAATGGTTAGACGCCTGCCACGACCGCGAGGAATCGCAGGCGCTTGTGTTTGGACTTCTGTTAGCCGAGGACGATCAACTGAGGGAAGGGGAGATCTTGTTTGTCAAAAAAGGAGCGGGGGATGTTGCTGGCGAAATGGCGCTCAATTGGAACCATGCCTTAGGCGATCTGCATTCGTCCCAAAAAATCGCACTGGTCGATCTCTGCATTCCCACGCTGAGAGGCTTGACGCTGCCGGAATACGATCGCTTTGTCGAAATCACCCAGTGGCTGATTGCCAGCGACGGGCAGGTGAATCTTTTTGAATATATGCTGCAGCACGTAATTCAGAGGCATCTGGATTCGCATTTCCGTCAGCGGACATATCCACGTATCAAGTTCCGCAAGCTGGCATCGCTTGAGCACGAAACCAACGTGCTGCTATCGACCCTTGCTGTGGTAGGCGGAGAAGAGCAGGCTCGGGACGCCTACAAGGCGGCTACTGAGGAGTCGGCATGGCAACAGCAGATGCTTCCGGAAGAGGCATGCGGATTGCAGCAAATCGAATCAGCCCTCGAGAAATACAACCACGCCACGCCGCTGGTGAAAAAACAACTGTTACGCATGTGCGGTCTCGCCGTGGTACAGGATGGCGAGATTGCAAACCGCGAGGCCGAGCTACTCCGAGCGATTGCCGACGCCATCGGCTGCTCGATTCCACCGTTTGTTAGTGAGGAATAAAAAAGCCCGAGCATGATGATCACGCTCGGGCTTGGTTGATTGTTTTCAGCTCAATTAGCCACCATAGAGGGTGGATGTCATGATTGTATCGATCTTGCCGTCCTTGAATCCAACGGTCTTACCTTTCTTGGCTTCCTTGAGTGGCAGGGTGACAGACCATGCGTGATAAGCCTTGTCTTTTTGGCGGTATTCACTGCGCACGTAGTAGTTCATGTAGATTTTGCCGTTATCGATGGTCTCGAATTTAAGCGCTGCCAGTGCGGCTGTTGCCTGACCAAGAAGGTCTTCGATTAACACATCGTTTGGGGCTGGAAGCTTTGTCCAATCGATATCATCAAAGATGCGCATGCTGCCTTTGTCGCGTGAATAATAGCGGGCTTTACCTGCCTTATCGACGCTCACGCTGTGGATGTTAGCACCACCGTCATAGAACTGGAAACTCCAGCGCTTAGTGGCACCGTTGTAGTTTCCGTTAAGCGAGTAGAGTTTCATCTTGTCACCAGCTGCGGCGATTGTTTCGTTTTTCAAGGCAACTGCGAGAGCGTCCTTGACGGTTGCGACCTCGGCTGAAGCGGTGGCAGAAATGGCGGCTGCCGATAGCAAAGCTACGGCCCAGTTGCGGATAGTTAGTTTGGTTGTTTTCATTACGTTAGACATACTAATGTTCGATTAGAAGACACATCAAGGTGAAAAATGGTGTGTCTTCAGTATCTATGACGTTACAGAGTGTGGCCCATGCGGTTTTTTTTCGTATCGAGGTATTTTTTATTGTGGGGATTGGAGGGAAGGCTCAGTGGCACTTGTTCGACCATCTCCAAATTGTAACCCTCTAGGCCAATGACTTTTTTGGGATTATTGGTCAGGAGCTTGATCTTTCTCACACCCAGATCGTAGAGGATCTGCGCCCCCATGCCGTAATCTCGCAGATCTGAGGCATATCCGAGTTTTTCATTTGCCTCAATGGTATCCAGTCCTTCTTCCTGGAGCTTGTATGCGTGAATTTTTGCGGGGAGGCCAATGCCGCGACCTTCTTGGCGTAGGTATAGTAAGATCCCTCCTTCTTCAGAAATTTGCTTCAGCGCTGCGTCAAGCTGACCTCCGCAGTCACATCTTTGGGAGTGAAATACGTCACCGGTGAGACATTCAGAGTGAACTCGAACCAGTGTAGGCTCATCTCCTGAAATTTTGCCACGGGTCAGCGCTAGGTGATGGCTGCCGGTGCTTATGGTAGCATTATCCACGTAGTAGAGGTGACACTGAAATTCACCGTAGTCGGTGGGCATGGCAATAGTTTCGCCGCGGCGGACGAGTTTTTCAGATCGACGCCTGTATTCGATGATGTCGGCGATGCTGCATGCTTTCAGGCCATGAAGTTGCTGGTATTCTCCAAGACTTCCGGCACGCGCCATAGTGCCATCCTCATTCATGATTTCGCAAATGACACCTGCCTTCGCAAGTCCCGCAAGGTTTGCGAGGTCAATGGCAGCCTCGGTGTGGCCTGCGCGGCGAAGCACACCCCCCGGGACTGCTTGGAGCGGAAAAATGTGACCCGGCTGAACGAGAGAGTCTGCCGACATGTTAGGGTCAGCAAGCAGCTCAATGGCACGGGCCCGATCCGCAGCTGAGATTCCGGTGGTAATGTTTTCGGCCGCGTCAACCGATACTGTAAAGGCTGTTTTCTGGGACTCTGAATTACGGGGAGTCATTGGCGGTAAGTCCAATTCTTTTGCGCGCTCGACGGTGATGGGTGCGCAAATCAATCCGCGGCCGTGGTTCGCCATGAAGGCAATCATTTCCGGGGTGACTTTTGAAGCCGCAGCAACCAAGTCGGCCTCGTTTTCCCGGCCGGGATCGTCAACGACGATGACCATCTTGCCAGCAGCGATGTCGGCAATTATTTCGTCGATAGAATGTAGAATGAGTTCGGACATGATAGTGAATGTGCTGTGATCATTGATCAGTAGCTTTGGGAAGATTCCCCGAGACGATATGGAGATCGCGCTGAGGGAAGGGGATTTCGATGTTATTATCTTTGAAGGCCTTCCAGACAGCGAGCAGCACCTCTGATCGGATGTTGCTGACACCTTGCGGAGCATCATTGATCCAGAATCTAACTTGTAGGTCGATGGATGAGTCACCGAAGCCCATAAGTAGACAATTTGGCTCAGGTGATTTTAGGACTCGAGGAATCGTTGCGACGGCTTCTTTGCATATGCGGATCGCTTCGGGCACGTCCGTTGAGTAGGAAACGCCGACATCAGCTTTAATCCGGACAATGCGATCAGTGAATGACCAGTTTACTACCATATTGGTAACGAAGTCCTCGTTCGGTATGAGGATTTCCTTTCGGTCACGAGTGATAACGGAGATATAGCGCGTGCGGAGAGTATTAATCCAGCCGAAGGTTCCGTCGATCTCGATGACGTCCCCTGGTTTGATTGATTTATCAAGTAGGATGATGACACCTGACACGAGGTTCGAAATGACTTTTTGTAGACCGAATCCCAGACCCAGACCCAAGGCTCCTGAGAAAATGGCAAGACCTCCCAGTGGGACACCCCCAATTTTTAACGCGCCCACGATGGCACCACAATAGAGTGTCAGTCTCGAAGCTTTGCCGATCAGCACCTTAATCGAAGGCGGGATGTCACTGCGAGTTCTGACGAAGGCATCAATGAACTTCGTCGATAGAGATACCAGCCAGAGAAGGATAAACAGCGCGATGATGGCCGAGATGATTGACCATAGATTGATGTCGATACTTCCCAAAGGCAGGCTAATGCTCCGCAATGCGGTGCTGAGAGGATCCAGCCATCCGAAAAGGTGAAGTGCAAAAACGATAAGCATGCCGCCGCCGAGGAATTTTGGTGCGGCACTTCCTTTTGAAACAGCGGTGGCAATCTGGTAGAGGACAAATGCGGTGACTAGCAGTGTGGTGGTGTAGATGTAGCTGCAGGGTAATGCAGTACATCCTTCTTCGACCAATTTGGCAGACCATGTGCTTCTCACAGACCATGTGATCCATAGCAGGAAACAAAAATTAACTGATGTGCCTGAGATGCGTTTTCCCGGATCAAAAAAGCGTTTCAGGATTTTCTGTAGCTTTGAATCAGGGTGGAAAATGGTGCGCGATAGTAAGATCGACAGGGCGATGGCACCTGCGAAGCAAATACCGATCGCAGCCCATTGCCAGTAATCTTGTCGGTCGTCGACAAGCTGGAGAAGGTTTTGCTGGATGGATTTCCAATCGATCATGATCTGCGTCGTATGCGCAAGCGATAGTTAGCACTCGACCACGTTTACGGCAAGCCCTCCGCGTGCGGTTTCCTTGTATTTCTCCTGCATATCCTTGCCAGTTTCCTTCATTGTGTTGATGACTTTATCGAGTGAGACGAAATGCACACCATCGCCCGACATAGCGATACGGGCGGCATTGATCGCTTTGACCGATCCCATGGCGTTACGCTCGATGCATGGAATCTGCACAAGCCCGCCGACGGGATCGCAGGTCAGTCCCAGATTATGCTCCATACCGATTTCCGCTGCATTTTCCACTTGGTGGTGATTGCCGCCTAGATAATCGACCAGCGCACCAGCGGCCATGGAGCAGGCGACGCCTACTTCGCCTTGGCAACCAACGTCAGCACCGGAAATCGATGCGTTTTTCTTGTAAAGTGTGGCGATGGCTCCTGCTGTCAGGATGAAACGATGCACAGCCTCGCGCTGCGATACGTGAGGGGTAGGGCGGAAGCGCGTGGCGTAATGCAAAACAGAAGGAATAATACCTGCCGCTCCATTGGTAGGAGCTGTGACAACGCGACCGCCAGCCGCATTTTCCTCGTTGACGGCAAGTGCGTAGAGATTCACCCAATCGAGAACCCTGAGCGGATCAGTTAGCGCTGCTTCTGGGTGTGCCGATAGTTTCTGGTGAATTTTGGCGGCTCTTCTTCTTACTTTGAGGCCGCCAGGGAGCTGGCCGTCATTCTCGCAACCACTACGAACACATTTTTGCATCACATCCCAGATGTTGTCGAGGGCATCACGCGTTTCCTCTTCTGGCCGAACCAAATTCTCGTTGGCCATGATGATTTCAGGAATCGACATTCCATGATGGTCGCAGATATCGGTGAGCTCGTCCGCTGAATCAAACGGGTAGCGGGCGGTTAATGGCGCACCGAAATTAGGGTTTTTCATCTCAGCTTCGGTGGCAATGAATCCACCTCCGAGGGAGTAATAGATTTCCTCAACAAGTACTTGGTCGTCAGCATCCAGGGCGGTGAAGTGCATTCCATTGGGGTGGAGCGGCAGCGGCTGCAATCGATGAAAAGTCAGGTTCGTATTCTCATCGAAGGAAACCTCGTGATTAGAATGCCAAGTCAGAATCCCAGTGCTACGGACCGTGTCTAACGTAGAATTAATCATCTCGACCGGAATTGTTTCCGGATCGTGCCCCATCAAACCAAGAATGATGGCAGTGTCAGTCCCGTGTCCTTTTCCAGTGGCGGCTAGAGAGCCGTAGAGATCACATTGCAGCTGGGTTATCACATTTTGGCCTGAATATTTTTCCAGCTGTTGGGTGAAAGCACGAGCCGCTTTCATTGGTCCCACGGTATGAGAACTCGAGGGGCCGATGCCAATTGTAAATAGATCGAGAACAGAAATCATCGCGAGAATCCACTACTTGTGGTCGTGATCCATTTTTTCCAAAGCCTCAAAAACTGGCTCCGGGACGTAGCGCCTAACTGATTTCTCCCATCCCTTGGGGCCGATCAGGCTTTTGACCATACTTGAGGAAAGTTCCGCAATGTCACGCGGTGGCATGAGAAAAGTAGTTGTGATCGTGGGGGCCATGTCACCATTGATGTGGCGCATGACACGCTCGTATTCATAGTCATGCGATGAGCGAATACCGCGGAGAACATATTGTGCATTCACATCCTTGGCATAGTTGACCAAGTAGCGATTATTGAATTCAGCAATCGTCAAGCGTTCGCATGAGGGGATGGAGTCTTGCAGAAGTTGCAGTCGTTCATCTACGCTGAAGGTATATGATTTCGAGGGGTTACTACCGATGGCGACATAGAGACGGTCGAATAGCTCCAAGCCCCGCTCAATCATCCAGAGGTGCCCATTAGTCGGTGGATCAAATGACCCGGCATAAACTGCGGTGCGCATTATTCTTTTTCAGTGTTGTTTTTTTGAGGCTCATCCTCCTGCCAGATCATGTGGGTCCTGGCGAGTTCTTTGGCGCGGTTATATGCTTCCTCTTTACGTGGTCCATTGAACGAGGCGATACGCTTAGCTGTTTTCACCGAAGCCTCCCAGCGCTTGGTGTTTTCTAACATAGCGAGAGCTTTAAATCCGCAACGATAAAACCAGAACCATTCTTCTTGTTTTGACTGAGGATCATCGGGGGCGCGGCCTTTGATGATGACGTTATAGTATGATTCGAATGCCTCGGTGGTCTCCTTGAGGCTTTCGTGAGCTTGACCGCGTAAGTAATGCAAACGATGGCTCCATGCTGGAGTAATCTCCTTGATCTTAAGTAGGTCATTGTAGATGCTTATAGCTTCTTTAACCATGGTCTGATCAGAAATGCCTTGGCGCTGAAGGCAGTCCGCCATCAACACACCAGCGCCAAGCTTTTCACTTGAGCTAATAGACTTACTTGCCATCAGGGGCTTGAGCGTTTTTTGAGCCTCATCATATCGCTGCAAATCGATGAGCACACGGCTCTGCTGGATACGCGCTTCTGATGCAAGTGGGTGCTTGCTGTCGATGATACCCTGAAACATGGTGATGCATTCTTCACGTGATTGTACGGTGCCACCTAGCCTCGCAGACATCGCCTCATAAAATTTGGCGTAGGGTTTGAGTAGATTCTCTGGGTATTTTTTTTCGAAACCCTGAAAGATCCTGCGTGCCTTGTTGAAGTCCTCGTTGTGGTAGTATGCCTCGCCACACTTAAATTGAATCACAGCAGATTGGTCAGCCCCCTCGAAATTTTTGAGGAATTTCTCCGCGGCTTTAGCAGCTGCTAGCCAGTTCATAAGCAAAGACTCCGCGCGTATCCGAATGCGTGTGATTTGAGCCTGCTCATTGGCTTCGGTCATCCGAGGAGAAATAATTTCCAGCTGTGCCTTGGATTGAGAAATATCGGGAGGATTTGTATTAACACATGCGGCAGCCAGTGCCAAGCGGGCCTCATTTTCCCGAGGATGTTTCGGATTGGCCATGATGAATGATTCAAGATCAATTCTTCCCTGAATGTCGGACTTTGAGCACTTCCAGAGGGCTCTCTCGAGTGTCAAGGATGCTTTGATTTTTGCATCGTCAGAGGAATCGATGATTTTATCAAAAGCCTGCAGGCTACTTGATTTGAGAGCCATGATACCTGCATTAATACTGGCGTTTTCGGTAATAGCTTCTGAGCTGGAAAGGCGTGCAGTCTGAAATGCTAACATTGCTCCTTCATACTCGTCCTTACTGGCAAGGATTTCGCCACGGAGCATACTGGCTCGATTTTTCAATTGAGGAGAGAATGTTATTTTCTCCATCACTGAGAGCGAAAATGTCGCAAGCTCGGGGTTTTTCTGCTGGAGCCGGATATAGGCAGTTTCGAGAAGTGATGCTGAAAATAATTCGAGGTAGAGCTCACTGGGTGACTGACTACTTTGAAGATAGAGTCCTCTCAGTCGAGTTAGAATGGTAATTGCCTGATCTAGGTTTTGCTCAGTTTGTACGCGGGTGAGAAGTTTAGCGCGGTAAAACAAAGCAAGGGCAGCAAGATCGTGATTCTCAAGTGGGTTGGTATCGGTAACTTCCAGGCTGACTATGCCATTGCCAGTTCCTAATATTGAGGATTGTGAGACGACTGGCTTTTCGCCTGCCCACTCACGAAACTTCTGAATGCTCGGATGATCGTCGCCCAATTTTTCAGGTAGAAAAGCTACGAGTCGATCAAAAGCGGACTGAAGCACGGCAGAGTTAGGGTAATCCGTGATGAATTGTTCCAAGGTTGAGATAGCACTATTTACATCATTGTGTGCCTCTTGGGCATCAGCCAGTCCCAGAAAGCTGGCATGAAAAATACGCGTGCTTGGAAGATCCTCTGGTGCGGTGACGAGCGATTGGAAGCGGTTGATTGCTTCAGCTGTTTTACCCTCTATCAGAGCAAGTCGAGCAGCGAGATATTCTTTCATTTTAGCCGTTCTGGCGACTTCCGTATCGGCTTGTTCTAGCGATTTTAGAGCCAGATCGATTTTTCCAGTATTAATGTATAGCTCGGCAGTGAGTAAAGAAGCTGTATTACGCAGGTTGGATTTTTTTGATTTTACTAGGTCGCTAAGGATCGTGAGAGAGTGCTCAGTTTGATCCAATGCAATGAGGATGCGTGCACGAGCAAGATTGGCTTCCTCATGTAAGGAGTGTGTTCTGGGGACTGCGGTAAGTGCTTTTTCAGCCTCCTGATAGCGACCGAGACTCGCAAGTGCCTCGGCGCGCCAGATGATGAATGTTGGGAATGATGATAGGTTTTTATTCTCCAATAATTTAAGAGCATCTTTGGAAAACTTCTCGTCACCTCTGGCCTGAATGCTGGATAGAACGAGAGCTTCCGCTAACATCAGTTGGATTACCGATTTTGCTTCATCGCTTAATTTTGTAGCAGAGAGCATCCCACGAAACTTGGTCGCAGCAACTTCGGGTAGATGGTCTGCCATTGCTTTCGAGGCTTCTCCGTATTCCGGAATCCCCTTGAGCTCAGTGCGCAGCTTGCTTGTTAATCGCAAACCATCCGGAGCAGCGGTGAGGCTCGGCAGGGTGATACAGAGAATGCAAGTTAGGGCATATCGGGTAATCCAATGCACACAGGTATTATGCGGTAAAAACAAGAATATGACAGCAATTGTTCGTCAAAAAATTAGTTTGGGTTTTAGCACGAACTAGCATGAAATGAGCCCGTATGGAATCACTTGCCGACATAGGAGAAGATGATGTGGTGGCCAGAATTACCAGAGACTTGATCCAAAGTCAGAATGTTGTCGTAGGTCCAGGTGACGATTGTGCGGTAATTGATATCGGGAATGAAAAGATCTACCAGCTCTTGAAAACCGACTGCATTATTGAGGGAGTCCACTACGAGGCGAATGCCAGTCCAGAGCGTGTTGGCTGGAAGGCTGTCGCCAGAGTGGTTAGCGATTTTGCCGCTATGGGCGGCGTTGCGGAGCATTTTCTCATCACGGTTGCTATGACAAAAGATACCTCCGTAAAATATATCGAGAGTCTCTACATTGGGATGCAACGCTGCGCTGATGCTTTTGGAGCCGATATCTGTGGTGGGGAGACTAGTGCCATTCCCGAGAATTCAGCCGCTATGATTTCTGTGGCAGGAACTGGAAGTGTGGCGAAAAGCCAGTGCGTCACGCGAAATGGAGGCAGAGCAGGTGACGCGATACTCGTAACAGGTCAGTTAGGTGGCTCGATTGAAGGAAAACATCTCGATTTTACACCACGAATTAATGAGGCTGGGTGGCTGACTGGGAATTATGATATTCATGCGATGATGGATTTGTCCGATGGCGTAGGCCGCGATTTGCCACGACTGGCTGCGGCCAGCGGCTGTGAATATCAAATTTCCCTAGAAGACTTACCGACCACCCCGGGCTGCGATTATGCAAAAGCTCTTGGAGATGGGGAGGATTACGAATTGATGTTCGCGCTCAATCAGACTGATATTGATGATCTCATGAGCGATTGGCCAAAAAACTTTCCTGATTTACCTCTCACTAAAATTGGAAATCTTTGTGAAATGGGTCAGGGGGATGAGTTGGAAAACACGGGTTGGCAACATTTTAATTCTTGAGTTCGCTGCGTAACGTGGGGGAATTCATAGTACTGTGGAAATGGAATAAATCAAAAAGCTGAGTGCCACAATCGTAACAGGCGCAATAAAGATTTGTATAACTGTGAAAGCAAATGCATGCCATAACGCTTGTTTTACGATGGGCTTTCCTTCGATTTTGCGCACGGCGGGAGCTAAAAAAGCATCACAGTATCCCATACCAAAGGTGCAAGCAAAAGCGGCAGCCCAAACGAAGATAGGATGAATTAATAAATGCCCAATTAGCCAGCCGATACCGCCTCCAATGATGACTATAGCTGGGCCAGGAGAAATCCAGATTAGGAAACGGCACCACCCGATTAATTGGCCTGATTGTTGGCTGGGTAGAGGTGGCTGAGGAATGCGCTTGTGCAGAGAAAAACCAGATTCATCTGGGTCGGGTTTCTGCTCGTCATAGACCATGATTTTTATTCTCCCATGAAATCACCCATGCGTGCGTAGGTTTCAATTTGTTGATTCGAATTCTCCTGTAGATCATCTGCGATTTTAACAGAATCTGGTTCAAACAAGGTGATTGTGGATGATCCACCAAAGGCGAAGTATCCTTTTTCGTCGCCTATGCTCACCTGATTGTTAGCTTTGTATGTCTGATGGATCGAGCCTACACATGTGGCGCCTATTTCCAGCATGAGCACGGTTCCCATATCCTCTGTTTTTATTTTCGTAATAGTACGTTTGTTTTGCCAGAGGTAGGAAAGGTTGCGAGCTAGAGCGATAGGTGAGACAGAGAATAGTGGGCCGTTGATAAGGCGAGTTTCACCTGCAGTGCCACTCACCGGGAAGTGATAACGATGGTAGTCTACTGGGCACAGGCGGGAAAGTACCAGGCTGCCATTGCGATAGCGAGAGCTGGTCTCTGGGTCGTCAATGAGAGAATCGATGTCGAACCGCTGTCCTTTCACGAACACCCCATTGGCATCCGCTACATTCTGAAATCCAAGGTGTCTGCCGTCAGCCGGAAAAACAGCGAGCGACTTAGATATGGGTCGAGCTTCTTCCTTCAGCTTACGATAAAAGAACTCATTAAAAGTAGCGTAGCTGCTCGGGTCATCAGCAAACTCATCAACATCCATGTCATAGTCTTGGATAAATGGAGCTACTTTGTTACGGCTCTCGGGCTTGTCCATTCTGCGACCATACCAGCGTGAGAACAGAGGTCTTTTCACGAAGCTGTGCAACGCTAGCTTGCCCATAGGATTGCCATAAGTCCAGTTGAGGAACGCCTCGCCGTAGACTTGTTCAGTCTCCATCGAGCTTGTGTATCGGTTGAAATATCTAATCTCCATCTACGGGGGTGACGTTAGTTAGAGTAGTAGAAAAAGCGACACAAAAAAGCAGGCGGGAAATAATCCCGCCTGCTCGAAGTTTCTTTAATTTTATGTTAAATAACTAAGACTTTATTAAGCAGCTTTGAGAAGCTTTTGCGCCTTAGTGATTGTTGTTTTACTTAGCTTGCCATTAACCTTGCGTGACTTGTCGAGGAGTTCTCTCAGATCTTCAAGTGCTGTGGTGGCAGCTTTTAGTGCTTTCCGTTCACCACCGTATTTTTTGTCTGAAAAATACTTAGTGAATGTGGAGCCAGCCTTGCTGAGGCAAAGGCGCCAGCCCTGGAATGCAGTTGTCTCGTATGTGAAACGAGTTAGGTTCTTTCTGGATTTCATAATAGGTTATGTGTGTGTTGAAACGTCATGAACTTAGCTGATAGATTACACCCTGTCCAACAAGTCTTGCAAAAAAATGAAAAAAAGGTCAAACGCTTGAATAAAAAACACGCATTTCCTTGCGGAAATGCGTGTTTGGTAAAGATGTTAGTATTAGTTAGTAATGATTACTAATACGCACAATTCTGAATTTTTTGATCTACTCGTCATCATCAAGGCTGGCGATTGCCATATCCTCGATGTCAGTCCACTCAATGTATGCCATCGGGGCTGAGTCGCTCATACGTGCGCCGAGTTTGGTGATACGGCAGTAACCGCCTTGGCGGTCTTCGCATGCAGGGCCAACTTCTTCGAATAGCTTTTTAGCTACATCCTTGTGGCGGAGAAACGCGACAGCCTGACGGCGTGCATGCAGGTCACCACGCTTGGCGAGGGTGACCATTTTCTCAGCAATCGGGCGTAGTGCTTTTGCCTTGGCGAGTGTGGTGCGGATGCGACCATGCTCGATTAAGCTGCATGCGAGGTTGGCAAGCAGGGCGCGGCGCTGGGAAGCGTTGCGCTGCAGTTTAACAGTTTTTCTTCTGTGTCTCATGTGTATGTGTCCCGAGGGACGGTTAGTCGTTAAGGTTTTGTGCGATCAGGTCGGCAAGTCCGACAGGAGCCTCTTCTTCTGCACCGAGTCGTGGTGCGTTCACTTGCGGCAGGGCGCCGGTCAGTAGAGTTGGATCGATGTTCATGCCGAGACCAAGACCAAGCTCGACGAGCTTTTCCTTGATTTCGTTAAGTGACTTCTTACCGAAGTTACGATACTTGAGCATTTCTGCTTCTGTCTTGGTAGCAAGCTGACCAACGGTGGTGATATTTGCGTTGTTCAGACAGTTTGCTGCTCGAACGGAGAGTTCAATCTCGTTGACGCTCATGTTGAGAAGCTTCTTAAGAGCTGCGTTCTCTTCACTCTGCTCGGCTGGTGCTTCTTCGAAGTCTACAGCGTTTTCGTCGTAGTTAACGAAGACATCGAGGTGATGGCGGAGAATGGCGGATGCCTGCAGGAGGGCATCGTTCGGCTCTACACGGCCGTCTGTCCAAATGTCGAGCACGAGCTTATCATAATCAGTCATTTGTCCAACACGGGTAGCTTCCACGCCATATTTCACACGAACAACAGGTGAGAAAATTGAATCGATAGCAATGACGCCAATCGGCATATCTTTACGCTTGTTCTCGTCACCAGTATTGAATCCACGGCCAACTTTGACCTCGAACTCACAGTCGAACTTAACCTTGCGGTCGAGTGTGCAGATGATTTGCTTTTTATTAACGACTTCATACATGTTGTCGTCTTGAATGTCAGCAGCAGTGATTTTGCCTTCTTTCTCACACTTGATGGTGAGAACGCGTGGCTCTTTTCCGTGATGCTTGAACTTCACCTTCTTGAGGTTGAGAATGATGTCGGTGACATCTTCCACGCAACCGGGAAGGCTGGAAAATTCGTGTTGTACTCCGGCGATGCGAACGGACGTGATGGCGGCACCCTCAAGAGAGGAAAGCAGCACACGGCGCAATGAGTTGCCGATGGTGTGACCGTATCCGCTTTCGAACGGCTCAGCAGTGAACTGGGCGTATGTGTTGGACTCGGTGTCCTCGTTCTTGGTTAGGCGGTTAGGAAGTTCGAAACGATCTAGCTTGAATCTGCCGTCATCTTCTTCTTCCTCGGAGGCTTCTGTGTTTTCTGTATTATTTGATGTGTCTTCTGACATTTTATTAGTTGGGTTACCGGGTTACCCTCTGGCGAGCGGGGATCAGCGAGTCGTTCAGAATGAACAGTTGGCAGATTTGCAGAGGACCTACGGCGATTTCTAGCTCGCGGGGCAGGGAATAAAGGGGATACAGGCTGGGAATGCAATCGTTTTTTCGTCTATTTACTTTGATTCACAATCCTGAAGATCCAAGCAGTTTGCAGTATCGTTTTGACTAGTTTGTGCTTAATTTACCAGCATGAAGACAACGAATTCCTTATGGGCATGTATTATTGGGGTGTTTTTCCTCGCGGGCATGCTCTGGGCGCAGGATCAGCTCGCAGATACTTCGGGCGATTCGGGAGCGGCGAAGAATGCAACAGACGCTGCGCCTGCCGAGGAAAAGTCTGCGAAAGAGGCGAACAACCGGGTTTTTGGTAAGTCCACTGAGGAGAGCTTCAAGGGAAAGGTGGTAGTTATCAAAGTTGGTCGTGACGATCTGGTTAACAAGCAGGCCTTCAATTTCTGGCGTAGAATTCTGAAACGTGTGAATGATGAGAATGCGAAAGCAGTGGTTTTCGATATCAATACACCCGGTGGCTATGCGTTTGACACTGCTAACTTGATAATGAATGGAATGAGGGATTTGAAGGTTCCATCGTATGCCTTTGTGAACCGTGAGGCGAGTAGCGCTGGGGCTCTCATCGCTGCGGGTACGGATCATATTTATATGTATCCGGGATCGACTATCGGATCGGCCGAACTCGTCACCGGTGGTGGTCAAGATGTTGAGGGCGGAATGAAACGGAAATTGAACTCTTTTTTCGATGCTACGGTGCGCGTGGTGGCAAGAGGGAAGGGGCACAACCCAGATGTGATTCGCGCAATGATGTTTGAAGCCGAGGAATTCGATTTTGGCGTTATTAAAGTAGAGGAAGGAGAGCTGCTCAATCTGACAGACGATGAGGCAATCTCGATGTTCAAGGGAAAGCCGCTACTGGCAAAGGGGAATGCCAAGTCGATTCAAGACCTTCTTGAACAAGAGGGAATTCATGACGCTCCGGTTGTTGTGGCTACACCGTCGGGAATGGAAAAATTTGCGTATTGGGTAGCCGGAGTGTCTTGGTTGCTCATACTGGTCGGCATTGGTGGAGCTTACTTTGAGATGAAGACGCCGGGGTTCGGAATCGGGGGGGTATTATCATTGTGCGCGTTTGCTCTATTTTTCTTTGGCAACTATGCGGCCGGAAACATGGCGGGCTATGGTTTGATGCTGCTTTTTGGGGTGGGGGTTCTTCTCGTGATAGTTGAATTATTAGTAGTTCCGGGAACATTTATCGCCGGAATCTCCGGAGCTGTATTGATTCTTGGCTCGCTCCTGATGGCCATGGTAGACGATCTGGCTTTTGACGATAATACGGTGCGTGGCTGGGATGCCGAGCAGGCATGGGATTTTGTTGCCCGCCCGACTCTGAATCTGGCAATTGGACTAGTTGGTGCCATCGCACTATCTCTTGTGATGATGCGCTACCTGCCCGACATTCCAC
The DNA here is from genome assembly GCA_045106535.1 of Akkermansiaceae bacterium. Lineage (GTDB taxonomy): Bacteria > Verrucomicrobiota > Verrucomicrobiia > Verrucomicrobiales > Akkermansiaceae > Oceaniferula. The sequence continues at coordinate 16,065 of JBGCEU010000085.1, forward strand.
TATTTAATAAAATGGTGATGAGTGGATCACTGGTAACCGGTGATGCCTCTGAAACAAGTGGCAGCGAGGGCATTCACCTTGGTTTACAGGGTGTGACAGTTACTGATCTACGTCCCGCAGGAAAAGGTGAATTCGATGGCAAGGTGCTCGATATTACGGCCGCCAATGGATTCATTACCGAGGGAACGGACGTCAAAATAACCTCTGAGGATGGCCTCAGAACCCTTGTTGAAGAGGTCTGACTGCAGGGTGTTAAACCGTTGCCTCCTTTGCCGAGGCAATGGCGTAGTCGCGGTTCAAGCGAGCGATGTTTTCCGCACTGATCTCTTTAGGGCAGACGGCTTCACACTCATACTGGTTGGTGCAGTTGCCAAAGCCTTCTTCGTCCATTTTCCTAACCATACCAAGGACACGCTTGTCTTTTTCAGGTGCTCCCTGAGGCAGAAGGTTGAGGTGTGCTGCCTTCGCTGACACAAACAGCATGGCACTGGCATTTTTACAGGCGGCGACACATGCTCCGCAGCCGATACATGCGGCGGCGTCCATGGCTGCGTCTGCGTGGGTCTTGGCAACAGGAAGATTGTTAGCATCCTGAGCCGAACCCGTGCGGACATCAATAAATCCACCTGCGGCGATGATGCGATCGAACGCTGAGCGATCCACCATCAGATCACGCTGAAGCGGAAATGCTTTAGCTCGGAACGGCTCAATCCAGATGGTTTCACCATCCTTGAACTTACGCATGTGCAGCTGGCAGGCGGTGATGCCTTGTTCCTTCGAGTGCGGGATGCCATTGATAGTCAGCGAGCACTGGCCACAAATGCCTTCACGGCAGTCGTGGTCAAAATGAATTGGCTCATGGCCGTCATTGATGATGCGTTCGTTGACGATATCGAGCATTTCCAGAAACGATGCTTCGATTGGAATATCTTTTGCCTCGTAGGTTTCGATACGGCCTTCAGCTTCGGCGTTTTGTTGTCTCCAAACTTTGAGTGTCAGATTTAGCATTTTTAAAGTAGCTAGTTGTTATTAGAAAAGTAGGCAAGAATTATGCGTAGCTTCGGATAGCGAGATGCACGTTTTCGAAATCTAAATCCTCTTTGTGCAATGTGGGTTCCTCGCCGACGCCGTTAAATTCCCAAGCGGCGACGTAAGCAAATTCTTCATCTCGGCGTTGCGCTTCACCGGGTTGGGTTTTGCCCTCCTTGACTTCAGGAGAATCTTCAGTGAATTGGTATTCAAGCCGGAAGTGACCACCGCATGACTCTTCGCGCTTCAGTGCATCATAGCACATTACTTCGGCAAATTCGAGGAAATCGGCGACGCGGCCGGCTTTTTCGAGCTCCATATTGACGCCGTCAGCTGTGCCGGGGATACGGACGTTACTCCAGAACTCTTCACGGATTTCAGGAATGCGTTTGAGCGCTTTTTCAAGGCCTTCGCGGGTGCGTGCCATACCGCACTCATCCCACATCAAGAGGCCAAGTTCACGGTGGAAGCTGTCGACCGTTTTTTCTCCCTGAATCGAGATCAGCTTGTCGATGCGGTCTTTGACTTCTTTTTCAGTCTGCTTGAACTCGTCCATGTCAGTGGTGATGCTTCCTGGCTTCTGATCAGCGAGGTAAACGGCAACTGTCGTTGGTATTACAAAATATCCGTCGGCCAGTCCTTGCATCAGCGCGGAGGCTCCCAGTCTGTTAGCTCCGTGGTCGGAGAAATTGGCTTCGCCTAGGCAGTGGAGACCCGGGACAGTGGTCTGGAGGTTGTAATCAACCCAAAGACCTCCCATGGTGTAGTGCACAGCTGGGAAAATCTGCATTGGCGTCTTGTAAGGATTGTCGCCGGTAATTTTCTCATACATTTGGAAAAGGTTACCGTAGCGCGCGCGGATGGTGTCCTCGCCGAGGCGGGCGATGGCGTCCTTGAAGTCGAGATAAACACCAAGCCCGGTGGGAGCGACGCCGCGACCATCATCGCACGCCTCCTTGGCAGCACGCGAGGATACATCACGCGGTGCGAGGTTTCCGAAGGATGGATACTTTCTCTCCAGGTAGTAATCGCGGTCATCCTCGGCAATGTCTTCGGGAGTTTTTTTACCTGCGCGGATTGCCTCGGCATCTTCCTTCGATTTGGGAACCCAGATGCGGCCGTCGTTTCGCAGTGACTCCGACATCAGCGTCAGCTTGGACTGGTAGTCACCACTCACAGGGATACAGGTGGGGTGGATTTGCGTGTAGCACGGGTTTGCAAAATAGGCACCTCGCTTGTGTGCCCGCATTGCTGCGGTGACGTTGCAGCCCATAGCATTGGTAGATAGGAAGAAAACGTTGCCGTAACCACCTGTGGCGAGAATGACGGTGTCGGCGGCGTGGGATTCGATTTCTCCGGTTACCATATCCCTAACAACGATACCTTTGGCGTGACCGTCAACTTTGACGACATCCATCATTTCCGTGCGGGGATACATGGTGACGCCACCTTTGGAGATTTCCTTTTCCAGAGCTTGGTAGCATCCAATCAGCAGCTGTTGACCTGTCTGGCCACGAGCGTAGAAAGTTCTTGATACTTGGGCACCACCAAATGATCTGTTATCTAGAAGACCGCCATACTCGCGTGCGAAGGGGACACCTTGTGCCGCACACTGGTCGATAATATTGTTAGAAACCTCGGCAAGACGGTGAACATTCGCCTCACGTGCGCGGAAGTCGCCGCCCTTAACTGTATCGTAGAAAAGGCGATAAACTGAATCACCGTCGTTCTGGTAGTTTTTCGCAGCATTGATTCCACCCTGAGCGGCAATCGAGTGAGCTCGGCGTGGGCTGTCCTGATAGCAGAAACACTTAACCTGGTATCCCATCTCAGCAAGCGACGCTGCGGCAGCACCACCAGCGAGGCCGGAGCCAACGACGATGACGCTGTATTTCCGCTTGTTCGCCGGGTTGATGAGCTTGGAGTCCATCTTGTGTTTGGTCCATTTTTGATCAATGGGGCCGTCTGGTATTTTGCTATCGAGTGACATGGTGAAAAAGTATTCAGTTTAAAGTATTCAGTTTTCAGAAGATAGCTCAGTCAGTTGCATGAGCGTTCATCGCCTCGGGCAGATTTTTTCCGATCAGATGTTCGGGCAATTCCTTAAGGCCATTTTCTTCGAGGATCTTAACAGCTTTCAGTGTCTGTTCCATCTCCTCCTCGCCTAGACCGAATAGAATAGTGATCGGAATGGAGACAAAACCTACAAAGATAACGACCGCGTAAACTTGAGAAAGTCTCTTGATGCCTTCTGCTGTCTTTTTGGTGCGCAAACCAAGTGTCTGAAAAATCGATGCCACACCGTGCGACAAGTGAGAGCATAGCAATGCCATTGAGATGATGTAGAAGAGTACAACATACCATTTCTGGAAGCCTGCGACCGTCATTGCCCAGTTCTGCCCGAAGTGAGCCAGTAATTTCAGATCACCATTTATTCTGACGGTGTAGTGAAGTATGTGGAATACAAAAAACACAAGAATGGTTAGGCCGCTCCAGATCATGATACGGGATGATTTTGGAGCTACCATAGTCGCATCCTTCTGGTAGCGGCTTGAGCGTGCAGCACGGTTCGCACCGGTAAGCTGAATCGTCGCAATGATATGCAGCACAAGAGCGACCAGCATCAGGATACGGAATATCCATATGCCCCAGCCGTGCAGCATGGTATGCAGAAAGTGGGCGTAATGGTTAAATGCTTCCGAACTTTGAAAAATCAGAAGGTTGCCTGTGAGGTGCCCCGCAAGAAAGAAGACGAGGAACGCTCCGGTGAGAGCAACGACAAATTTTTTGCCGATAGAGGAATGCCAAAATCGGCAAAGAGAGCAATTGGATGATATCATGGAGAAATGATGGCGTGTGCTGACGAATTGTTAATGCCAGAGTGGCAAATAAGCAAGAGCCAAGAGGGAAGAATCAAGATATGGGCAGGAATTCATGGATAATGAAGAGTCATGCCTCGAAAATCAACGAGGCCTGCTAGTTTTCACCAGCAGGCCCCACAGTAGAATGGTAGGTATAGCCCAAATTATGCGAAAACCTCGCCGTCGTTGAAGAATCTCTTGAGCTCAGCCGCAGCGGTATCGGTGCCATCGGATGCATGGCAGACATTAACCATCATATCCGTGCCGAAGTCGCCTCGAATAGTTCCCTCGGGAGCTTCCTTGGAATTCGTTGGCCCGAGGAGGTCACGAACTCGCGAGATAACGTCGTTTCCTTCTAAGGCGAGCGCAATGACAGGGGACTTGCTCATGAATGCAGCGATGTCTGGAAAAAACGGCTTGTCTGCCACGTGGGCGTAGTGCTCACGGAGAATTGCATCGTCAAGCTGCATCATCTTAATGCCGCGGATTTTAAAGCCCTCTGCCTCGAAGCGTGAGAGTACGGTGCCAACGATGTTTTGTTCCACAGCGTCGGGTTTGAAGAGGATCAGTGAAGTTTCTGTAGCCATGCGCGTCGCAGTAGCGGGGAAATTCCTGATTGGCAACTGTGAAAGACAGTAAATGAAGGGAAATGTGTATGTCTTCGAAACGCTATGATTTTTCTGCCTCACAGCACACCTGCCCTTGCCTTTGTGACTCAGCCTGCTAAGGCGTGCATCTCATGCGGCTAGGAGAGACACGTAAAACTGAGGATCGCTTTCACTGGCAGCACTTGCTTGCCTGGTTGGGAGGGGTTTTCTGTGCTACCGTGCCTTTCATTGGCTGGTGGGAAATCGGCACCATGCAGATGCCAGTTCGCCATGGCGCTGGGCATTTCGGCTTTAATGTTCTGACGGCTACCGGACTCTGTATCATTGGTGGAGTTGTCTGTGGTTCATGGTGGCGACTTTCCAGATGGCTGATGGGCAGCCGAGATCTTCCACTTACGTTGCTCAGCATGACTTTGTTTTTCCTCGGGATCACTGGCTGGGTATTGAGCATGAACGAATGGATGCATGATCATCTGAAGGCGCCTTTTTTTTATACCTTTGCGGGAATTCTAGTCCTTGGCCTGGCGGTTGCTTTTTTTGCACGCTCTGACCGTCGCCGCCAGCTTGGAGGTTTTACTCGCTGGATGAGCGAGCGTAAGCGCGCCAATGTCGTGTTCTTCACAGTAATGTTTATCGTGTTAGTTGCCAGCAACGTGATCTTCGTGCTTGGGATGGATATTAGTTGGTTAGAGAAAACTAGCGCACTCATCGGCAGGGTTTTTACATGCGGTGTTTTGGCGGGTATTTTTTATCTGCTCGCAGAACTGACTATGAGAGCGACACCAAGATTTTTCCGATGGACGACCTGGCTGGTGATCAGCATGATCCCTCTGATTATCATTGCAGATCAGTGGATGAGTATCGCACTGGGCAGAAGGTTTATCGAATTTGTTAATGGACTGACTGCATCGGGCGATTTTGATCCTGTGGTAGAACTGGCTGCAAGTGGGCTCGATGTTGGGCCTGTGGGAGCCATTTTTTTAGTCATCGGAGTCCTTGCCGGGTCACTTGGAATTGCTTGGGGTGCATGGGTTCTCTCAAAGGTCTGGAATCTCCAGCTATCGGTTGGTAAAGCTATCTCCTTTGTGATCATATGCTGGTTGGTTGTGATTGCAGAGCAGGGACTTGGTTCTAAATGGAAAACCACTGCTTCATGGCAAAGTGAGCATAAGGTTTTTGATCTGCAGATTGGTGTTTTCAGCCCACCGCATGGTCTTGGGCGTTATAACATTGTGTTTTATCCGTCGGGTGACCCTGAATTTAAGGGAGAGACAGAAGAGCTGGTAACCAAGCCGGATATTTTTATCTTCATGGTCGAGAGTATGCGTGGCGATGCCATGCGTGAAGACATCACACCATTCATGTGGAAGTTTAATGAAGAGGAGTGTCAGCCATTTGGATCGGCTTGGGCTGGTTCGAATGGAACCCATCTTTCATGGTACAGTTTTTTTCATAGCCAGGTGCCAGTTCATTGGCGCGAAACACTGGAGCAGATTGGTGAGGAAAATCACCCGACTTATGAAGGTGCTCCACCACTGAGGCTGCTAAAAAATCTTGGTTATGAGATTCAGGCGCGTGCTGTCTGTGATCTTGAGTATAAGAAATTTGGGCTTCTCAACTTTGGTGGCGGCAACACATTAGCTGCCGTGCTCCATGACTCTGAGGAAGGCACCGAATTTGCCGGACTCAACATTCCTGAACGTGAAATGAAGACTTTTGAGGCACTTAGAAATGCCGTCAGCGAGCGTTCGCAGGGCGGGGGACTCTTTTTTACAGCGCTTGATTCTCCGCACTACAATTACTACTGGCACGAGTCATTTACGCCGCCTTTTTCTGATTATGAAGAAGACATTCGTTTCCCATTCAATCCCGACCAAGAGGAGATCGATCGCTACCTACGGCGTTACTGGAATGCTTGTGCCTGGGTAGATCATCAGATCAAGGAATTCTGCGACTATCTGAAAAGAGAGGGTCGTTATGACAATAGCATCATTATTATCACGGGCGACCATGGCGAGGAGTTCCAAGAGCAGGGGAGCTGGTGCCACTGCTCAACACTCGAGCCAGAACAAACGCAGGTGCCCTTGCTTATCAAATGGTCGAAGAATATAGGGCGCGGTCCTAAACAAAAAATCGCTAGCCACATGGATGTGATGCCAACCCTTCTTAGTGCGTTGAATGTCTCCACTGATAAGTTGCCTCTCATGGCAGGTCAGGATCTGTTCGCTGAAAAACGTAATCAACACACGATCATATCAACTACCGCCTATGCCGGTAAAACAGGTGAAACGATGGTTCTCCGTAATGGCGACTACACCGCTTATTTTTCATGGCCAAGATACTGGGAGGCTCAAGTCCCGGAAAAAATTGTGTTGGAGAGGATAAGCGGGCCGGACGGGTCACTTTTGTTAGGAAGTCCAGCGGCTTATCTGGAAGCTTTAAAAACACACTTTCCCGATGCCTTCGAGCGTTATATCAAATCCATGGAGGTTGTTGAAGATTGATTTGTTAGAAAAAGCAAAGCTTCACTCCCGCCACAACGGCGAATGCGACCACGGTTAACTCGAAGACTTTTTGCGGAATCCGCGTGAGCACTTTTTTGCCACCGAACACACCCAGCGCAATTACCGGGGCCAGTATCAGATTAGCTAACAGAGTCTGCCCGTTGATTAAATTTAGCCCGGCACCCAGTGGGAGTTTTAGAATATTGATGACGAGAAAAAACCGAGCCCCCACACCGATGAGTTCCATTTTGTCCATCTTCCGAGATAGCATGTAGATCTGCATGATCGGCCCGGCTGCATTTGCTAGCACCGTCGCCACACCACCAGTCGTGCCAAAGAAAAAGCCAAACTTTCTTGTCTGAGCGAGTTTGTAAAATCCTTCAGGGTAGTATTTTCCGATTAGCTGCAGTGATGCCATAAGCAAAATGATTGCGCCAATGATACGTGCCATGGTGTTGTTGTCCACGTGATCAAGCACCACCACGCCAATAGCCATTCCAATGAGGGCAGGCCACGTCAGTAGCCATACCGATTTCCAGGATGCATACTTTCGAAATGCAGGATACACTAGTAAATCTGCGATGATAAGCATCGGTAATGCAAAGCCCAACGATTCTTTGGCTCCAAAAACATCTGCCAAAATAAACACCGAGATCAGTGAGATACCGGAGAACCCAGCCTTGGACACACCGATGCAGAACGCAGCGATGGCGGCTAGGCTCCAGATCATGACATCCTGCGGCACAGGCGGAGTGCATCACACGTGACGTGATTTTCAAGGATTCGCTATTGGAATCTGAGTCAGCTACGCTAGAAAAGCCGCGTCATGGCAGATAAAAAACCGACAGTGCTCATCATTCGCGACGGCTGGGGTGTCAATCCCGGTGGAAAAAGAACCGCCAAGAAGGACGGCAATGCCTCCTTGCTAGCCAAGACGCCTTTTCACGATGAAATGCTCAAGAAATACCCCAAAGGCTTCGTTAGTGCCTCTGGTCTTGATGTTGGACTACCCGACGGACAAATGGGTAACTCGGAAGTCGGTCACTTGAACCTTGGTGCGGGTCGCATTGTCTATCAGGATCTGACTCGGATCAATAAATCGATCGAGGACGGTGAGATTGGCAAGAACCGCGTGCTCAAGACCGCCTTTAATAAGGCGAAAAAGGGCAAGACACTGCACTTTATCGGACTCGTGTCTGATGGCGGTGTACACTCACACCAGGATCAGCTCATTGCCATGGCTAAGCTTGCCCGCGAGAGCGGCGTCGAGGAAATCTGCGTACACGCCATCACCGATGGACGCGATACCTCACCGACCGGTGGAGTTGGATACCTCAGCTACGTTGAGGACGAACTCGCCAAATACAACGCGCGTATCGCGACGGTGATTGGTCGATACTACGCGATGGATCGCGACAAGCGCTGGGAGCGCACCAAGATTGCTTGGGACGCCATCGTGCACGGCAAAGGTAAAAAGAAAGACATCCTCGCGAGCGAAGCTGTCGCAGAGATGTATGAGCAGGAAAAAACCGATGAGTTCCTACTGCCAATGATTTTTTACAAACACAATACCAAACGCGTCAACGACGGTGATGTGGTGCTGTGGTTTAACTTCCGTGCCGACCGCGCACGCCAGATCTCCGAAGCATTTCTCACCAAACCCCGCTTCACTGGGTTCAACACAGGCCGTCGACCGAAGGTGCATTACGTGACTCTCACCGAGTACGATGAAACTTACAAAGTGCCCGTGGTTTTCAAACCCGAACTTCTAAAGAATGTGTTAGG